>DASUAC010000001.1:0-4317 GCA_035763985.1 Jatrophihabitans sp.
TGTCGAAGGTGATGCCCTTGCCGACCAGCACCACGTGCGGCGGCTTCGGGGCACCCCGGCGGCGCCGGGCGGCATAGCGAACCTCGATCAGCCGAGGCGCGGAGGCCGACGCCCCGCCCACCGCCAGCACGCCACCGAAGCCCTGCTCGGCCAGCCAGGTCTCGTCCCGCACGGTCACCGTGCAGCCGGCCGGGGTCAGCTGATCGACGGCCAGCTCGCCCAGCCGGGCCGGGTTCAGGTCGTTGGCCGGGGTGTTGCCCAGGTCGCGCGCCCAGCCGGCGGCGTCGGCGGCCTCGTCACCGGCGGACAGCCCGGCCCGGTCCAGGTCTCCGACCAGGTCGAGGGTGTGCAGGTGGTCATCGGCCTTGCTGGCCAGGGTGAAGGAGTAGCCGCCCAGCACCAGGCCCTCGGCCAGCGCCTTGCTCTGCGCGGCCTCCGGCGCATCGATGGCCACCGCGAAGGTCTTGCCGTCCGGGAGCTTGGAGATCGCCCGGCCGATCGCCACCCCGGCCACCCGCAGCTCGTCGGTGGTGCGCTCGCCCAGGCCGGCGACCAGCACCGTGTTCGGCACCGAACCGGGCAGCGTCAGGGTGTGCACCTTGCCGGCGGCGGCGTCCGGCTGGAACTCGGCGACGTACTCCGCGGCCGTCTGCGCGGCCGCCACCGGCAGCACCGTGGTGGACACCTCGTGCAGTTCCAGTTCACTGCCGCGCAGCCCGATGACCGCGACGTCGACGCTGCGCCGGCGCTCCGGAATCTGCAACAGGATCACGACTGACCTCTATCCGCTCTGCTGGTATCCGCTCTGTTGGTGCCCGGCCCGCTCGACCGCGACTCCCGTTCGGGCCGGCGATTCCGTTCGGGCCGGCGACTCCCGCTCGGGTCGGTGAGCCCGGCCGGGCGGGCATGACACGGCCCCAGCTGCGGGTGGCACACACACCCTGGCTGGGGCCTGTGATCAGGTGGGACTAGCTGACGGCTCCGGACAGTGCCTCCGACAGCGCGCTGGCCTCGTCGGCGGACAGCTCGACGACAAGACGGCCGCCGCCCTCCAGGGGAACGCGCATGACCAAGCCGCGACCCTCCTTGGTGACTTCGAGCGGACCATCACCCGTCCGCGGCTTCATCGCCGCCATGTGTGCCTCCTCATGCGTTCCTCGAGCGTGATGACTGCGCGGGCCTGAGCGCAGCCCGCGCGGTGCTGCTCACATTGTCTCGCATCCGTCGCGGCCAGGCCAAAGCGGGCCGTCCGAGCCTGGGCGATCGAACGCCGCGCAATCTCGGCGGATCGGTCGTGGTTGCCGATGTCCTACGCTGCTGGCATGGCTGATGTGCTGCTGGTGGATCGTGCCGACGGGGTCGCTACGCTCACCCTCAACCGGCCGGAGTCCATGAACTCGCTCTCGACCGAGCTGAAGGAGGCGCTGCTCGCGGCGCTCTCGGACGTGGGTTCGGACCGAGCGGTGCGCGCGGTGGTGCTCACCGGCAACGGCCGCGGCTTCTGCGTCGGACAGGATCTGGCCGAGCACGTGCAGCTGCTCGAGGCCGGCGACCCGGCTCCGCTGGCCACCGTGGAGGAGCACTACAACCCGATCACGCTGGCCCTGGCCGAGTTGTCCAAGCCGGTGATCGCGGCGGTGAACGGTACGGCGGCCGGCGCCGGCGCCTCGTTCGCCTTCGCCTGCGACCTGCGGGTGGTCTCCGAGCAGGCCAAGTTCCTGCTCGCCTTCGCCAACGTCGGGCTGAGCCTGGACAGCGGCGCATCGTGGACGCTGCCCCGGCTGATCGGCGCCGGCCGGGCCACCGAACTGTGCCTGCTGGCCCAGCCGATCACCGCCCAGCAGGCCGCCGAGTACGGCCTGGTGACCCAGCTGGTGCCGGCCGAGCAGGTGCTGCCGGTGGCGCAGGAGCTGGCGGCTCGGCTGGCGGCCGGGCCCACCACCGCCTATGCCGCGATCAAGCGCGCGCTGCACTTCTCCGCCGGCCATACGCTGCGCGAGTCGCTGGCCAACGAGGCGGTGGAGCAGCACATCGCCGGCAGCACCGCCGACCACCGCGCTGCCACCTTCGCCTTCGTCAAGAAGGAGAAGCCGGTCTTCACCGGCGAGTAGTGGACGCCGCCGTCGGCCGGCTCGCCGTCGGCTATTCGTCGGTGAATCGGGGCTGCACCTGGCGTACCTCGACCGGCGCGCCCGGTAGGCCGCCGGAGCGGGAGGCGTACTCGCCGACGCCGACGCAGGTGATCAGCAACCCCACCAGGTCGGCGTCCTCCCGCAGCAAGCCGGGCAGCTCCGAGTCGTAGAAGGTCATGCCGGTGGCGGTCACCCCGAGGGCGTAGGCCGCCAGGTGCAGCCGGCCCTCCACGATTCCGGCGGCCAGTTGTGCCGTGCGGTAGCCGCGATCGTCGAGGTGGCCGGCGTGCTCGGCCGCGATCGTGACGAAACACGCCTCGGCGGCAAGCGCCTGATCCATGCACACCCTGGCCAGCTCGTCACGCAGCTCACCGCCGCGCACCGGCGTGGTCAGGTCGGGCCAGCGGTACAGCCCGGGCGCGATCCCCTCGACGGCATGCACGGCGACCCAGTGCGGCAGCTGCACGCCACGCAACGCGGCACGCATCGAGAAGTCCAGCAGCCGGCGCGGCAGCACCGCCCGGCGGTCCATCCTGCGCTGCGAGCCACGGCGCAGGATCACCTCCTCCAGCGGATCGGACGGTGGCACGTCCGGCAGCGGCGGACCCGGCGGCCAGGGTTCGCCCAGCGTGCCGGAGTCACCGGCGCGCTGCGCCGCGGTGCACAGTGGAAACTCCACCTCGGGCAGGCTCCCCGGCACCGCCGGGCCGGCCGGACGCACCGCCGGCGGCCGGTCGCCGAAACTGAGCAGGGCCACCGCGAACTCGTGCACGCCGTCCGCGCCGACCAACCGGTTCAGCTCGGCGTCCGGGAACAGCGAGCGCAGCCGGGGCTCCAGGCCGGACGACTGGGCCGCGGCCGCCAGCTGCGCGCACAGCGTGCCGGCGTCCCAGTAGATGTGCCGCCAGCCCCGTTCGGCGTAACGCCAGCCGGTACGCCAGGGCACCCCGGTGACGACCAGCGTGGTCGCCCGGCCATCGGCCGGTGGCCCGAGCCGGACCAGCGCGTGCTGGATCGGGTCGTACCAGTGCACACCGTCCGGCACACCGGTCACCCCCCGGGTGCTGGCGTACACCTCCAGCGGGAACCGGCCGCCGGCGGAGCCGGCGGCCCGGAACAGCGCCTGGCCCCAGTCCCGCTGGGACGTCCGCACCACGCCGGCGCCGAGGTACAGCACCCGGCCGAGCTGCGCGGCGTCCAGCGGCTGGCCGGCTCCCGATCGTCCGGCGAGCACCGCCGTCGCCGACATCTCCGGCCGGGGCAGTTGCCGCGGCAGCGGCAGCACCGCCAGCCCGGCCGGATAGGACTTGACCGGCGGTGGCATGGTGGCCGGGTCGTTGGGCTCCAGGTCCTGCCGCAACCGTGGGTCGTCGACCGGGGTCTGCCAGCCGCGCACCGCGTCGGCCGAGGTCAGCCGGTGCAGCAGGCCGGCGCCGCTCTCGCTGTCCACGCCGGCTAGCTTGCCATCCCGGGCCGGGACGGCTTGCTGCCCGGTTAGGCCGACGCGGTCAGGACCCGGCGCGCCAGCAGTAGGCGACGTGGTCGTCGACGATGCCGATGGCCTGCATCGCCGCATACACGGTGGTCGGGCCGAGGAACACCAGCCCACGCCGCCGCAGTTCCTTGGCGAGGGCCTTCGACTCCGGCGACACCGGTGGGATGTCCGACATCGCCTGTGGTCGCGGATGGTCGCTGGGCGCGTAGGACCACAGCAGCTCGGTCAGCCCCTCGCCGACGTTGTCCAGGATGGCCCGGGCGTTGGCGATGGTGGCATCGATCTTGGCCCGGTTGCGCACGATGCCGGCGTCGGCGAGCAGCCGCTGCCGATCGTCCTCGCCGAACTGGGCGACGGTCGCGATGTCGAAGCCGGCGAACGCGGCCCGAAAGTTCTCCCGCTTGCGCAGAATGGTCAGCCAGGACAGGCCGGACTGGAAGCCCTCCAGGGTCAGCCGTTCGAACAGCACGTTGTCGCCGCGCACCGGCACGCCCCACTCGGTGTCGTGATAAGTGACGTAGTCGGGCGTGCTGTCACCCCAGTCGCAGCGCCGCCGGTCGGTCATCGCTCGTCCCCGGTGGCCTCGTCCGGCCGCGGCTTGCCACGCACCGGCGAAGGCTTCGGGCTGCCGCGCACGGGCGAAGGCTTCGGCTTGCCCCGGACGGGCGCGGGCCGTGGCTGGCCGCTGGC
>DASUAC010000002.1:0-2869 GCA_035763985.1 Jatrophihabitans sp.
ACCACCCAGTACCTGGAGGAGGCGGACCGGCTCGCCGACCGCATCGTGGTGATCGACCACGGCAGGGCGATCGCCCAGGGCACCGCGGCCGAGCTGAAGGACCGGGCCGGTGGCGCCCGGATCGAGATCACCCTGGCCGAGGCCGCCGATCTGTCACGGGCGTGGGAAGTGCTGAGCCGCTACGCGGATGGCCCGGTCGCGGTGGAACAGCATTCCCGGCGGCTGGTGGCACCGATCACCGGCGGCTCGGCGACGCTGGTGGACGCCGTGCACCAACTGGACTCGATGGGCATCGCGGTGCTGGACGTCGCGCTCCGCCGGCCGACGCTGGACGAGGTCTTCCTCAAGCTGACCGGGCATCTGTCCGAACCGCAGCCCGAGTCCGAGGCGGTCAGCCGATGACGACACCGAAGCCTGCGCCCGGCGAACGGAGTGGCAGATGACCGCAACCAAGACGCTGCTGGACGGGGCCATCGTCGCCAAGCGCAACCTGATCAAGATCAAGCGGGTGCCCGACCTGCTGGTCTTCACCACCATGTCGCCGATCATGTTCATCCTGCTGTTCGCCTACGTGTTCGGCAGCGCGATCAACGTGCCCGGCATCAGCTACCGGGAGTACCTGATTCCCGGCATCTTCGCCCAGACGGTGATCTTCGGCGCCACCATCACCGGCGCCGGGCTGGCCGACGACATCAAGAAGGGCATCATCGACCGGTTCCGCTCGCTGCCGATGTCACGCTCGGCGGTGCTGGTCGGGCGCACCACCAGCGACGTCGGCAACA
The DNA here is from genome assembly GCA_035763985.1 of Jatrophihabitans sp. Taxonomy (GTDB): domain Bacteria; phylum Actinomycetota; class Actinomycetes; order Mycobacteriales; family Jatrophihabitantaceae; genus Jatrophihabitans_A. Next base: position 783 of record DASUAC010000002.1, read on the forward strand.
ACGTGGTGGTGATCGTGATCATGTCGGTGACCGGCCTGCTGATCGGCTGGCGGATCCGCGGCTCGGCGCTGGACGCGCTCGCCGGCTTCCTGCTCCTGCTGCTGTTCGCCTACGCCGTGTCCTGGATCATGGCCTGGATCGGGCTGCTGGTACCCAGCCCAGAGGTGGTCAACAACGCATCCTTCATGGTGATCTTCCCGCTCACCTTCATCGCCAACACCTTCGTGCCGACCAACAACTTCCCCGGCCCGCTGAAGGCGGTGGCGAACTGGAATCCGGTCTCCTCGGTCACCCAGGCCGCCCGCGACCTGTTCGGCAACACCAACCCGAACGTGCCGGTGCCGGACTACTGGTCGCTGCAGCACCCGGTGCTGTACACGCTCGGCTGGGTCGTGCTGCTGGTGGCGGTGTTTATCCCGCTGTCGGTGCTGCAGTACAAGAAGTCGGCCAGCCGCTGAGCCGATCCGCCACCGGGCTGGCCTGGGTTCCAGTTCGGAGATCATGTCCTCGCCCGGCTGCGCTCGCTTGCTGTTGATCAGCGCGTTGGCGTATTCCACCATGTTCTTCGATGCATCGGCGACCTCGTCCGGGTCCTGGCCCGCGCCGACCAGCTTGACCGCCGCCGGGGCGTCGCGCCGTGGAACGACACGCCGCCGGGCCGCCGGGCGCTGGGGAACGGCGCTCGGATCAGGCGTCGGCGAAGCTGCGCATGCTGGTACGTCCCGCGCTGGGATGCACCAGTGGCCGATAGCCGTGTGCGAGGGCACCCAGCACCGACGGCGGCGTCAGCACCTCGACGGTGGCCGACCGGTCCAGCTCGACCGGCCGGCCGTAGCCGGCCAGCGACCACGGCAACAGCCGGTCGCCGGCCACCAGCGCGATCGTCTCGCCGGTGCGCACCATCGCACCGTCCGGCAGGCCGGCCAGCTGCGCCGGCCGGGTCAGCTTGCGCCGGCGCCGGTCCACCCGTTCGGCGTGCAGCTCGATGTCCATCCGGGCCGCCTTCGGCCGCTCGGCCAGCCCGGCAGCCTGCCGCCAGGCCTCGCCGAAGTCGAGATGGTCGGCGTACCGGCAGTAGCCGCACGGCCGGTGACCGGCGGACAGCGCGGTGGCCTCGTCCAGGAAGAACAGCGCGGTCCAGCGTCCGGGTGGCATCACATCGCGGCGGACGTCGCCCCACTTCAGCACGCAGCTGATCCACATCTTGGACCGCCAGCGGGTGACGCCCAGCTCGCGGCTCTCCGAATGCAGGCAGCCGCGGTTGCCCATCAGCATGCCGCGTTCGGGGACCGCCACGATCTCACCGGTCGGCAGTACCCGGTTCTGCAGCGGTGACGGCCGGTCGCTCGGCGTGCCGGCGAACCGCTGCGGACGGTCCGGCGGGCTGCCGTCGGCGGGCAGCCAATGACGAGAGCTCGGTTGCGGCACCGGCACACAATACGACGAGCCGCCCGCAATGCCGCGATCCCCACCCCCGCGGCGTCCTAGAGTGGGCTCTACGCCAGCGGAAGGCAACTCCATGACCGGACCAGCGCCGGACGGCCGGCGATGACCGCGGGTTTCGAGATCGGCCGGGACGGCCCGTCCAGCATCCTGGCATGCGTGGACGGCTCCCCCACCTCGCTCCGGGCGAGTGCCTACGCCGCCGGGCTCGCCCGCCGGCAGCAATCCAGGCTGGTGGCGGTCTACGTGGTCAACATGGTGCTCACCGCCATGACGCCGGACCTGACCGGTGCCATGGTCGAGGCCCAGGACGCGCTCGCCGACACCGTCCGGGCCGACGTCGAGTCCGGGGCCGCCTACTCAGGCATTCCGGTGCACTTCCTCCTCGCGCGCGGCGATCCGTACGCCGAGATCTGCCGGATCGCCGAGCGGGAACGGGTGGACGCGGTCATCGTCGGCGCCTCGGCGCACGCGGGCCACCGGCTGGTCGGCTCGCTGGCGGTCCGGCTGGTACGGGCCGGCAAGTGGCCGGTCACCGTCGTCCCGTGACCCGGCGGTTTTCCCGGCGGCTTTTCCCGGCCGCGGCGGCGCAGGGTAGGTTGTCCCGGTCGGGGCGGTAGCTCAGCTGGTCAGAGCAGCGGACT
>DASUAC010000003.1:0-2146 GCA_035763985.1 Jatrophihabitans sp.
AGGCCCGGTGGCGGCGTGTCGCTGGTAATCCAGGCGGCCAGGGCCTCACCGATCGCGAGCGAGGACGAGAACCCCGAGCCGTTGCATCCGCTGGCCCCCCACAGGCCGGCCAGGTCCGGCACGGGGCCGGCGACGAAGCGCCCGTCCGGGCTCATGGTGAACAGCCCGCCGCGGTGCTCGGCGACCGGGGTGCTGTCCGCGGCCGGTGCCTCGGCCGCGACCTGGCCGGCCAGCTTGCGCAGCACGCCGAGATCCAGTGGCACGTCATCGGTGCTGAACGAGGCCGGCTGCTGCTCCGGGTCGACCGGCAGCGGGCCGGGCTCGAACCCGCCGACCATGAGCCCGCCACGGGCCGGGCGCAGGTAGACGGCGGCGTCGACCACCCGGGCGATCGCGTCGGCCGGGTCGACGTCGCTCGTGGGCTCGGTGATCAGCAGCTGATGGCGGACCGGAGCGACAGGTACCCGGGCCCCGGCCAGGCCGGCCACCTGCCGGACCCAGCCGCCCGCCGCGTCCACGACCACCGGCGCGGTGATCGACCGGCGTTCGGTCTCGACGCCGGCCGCGCGGCCGGCGGTAACCGGTATCCCGATGACGGGCTCGTTCTCGGCCACCACGGCCCCGGTCCGCCGGCACGCCGCCAGGCAGGCCTGGATGAGGCTGGCGGGCTCTTCGATGTAGACGTCCTCCGGGCACCACAGCGCGTATTCGTCGCCGGCTGGCTGGTAGTAGCTCAGCTCGGTCCGGGGAGCCTCACGGACGTCGGCGCCCCAGCGCCGGGACTGCGCCAGCTCCTGACCGAGGTACTCGCTGTGCTGGGGTGTCCTGGCGATCAGGAAGCTCCCCGAGCGGGCCACCGGCAGCGGTACTCCCGCCCAGTCGGTGAAGCTGAGCGCCCGGGTGATGCTGCGCCGGGCGAGCCGGGTGCGCAGCTCGTCCGCCTGGACCGACTTGAACAGGCCCGCCGCCCGGCCGGAAGCCTGCGATCCGGCGGTGTGGCGATCGGTCACCACGACCGACCGGCCGGCCAGCGCACAGTGCAGGGCGGTGCTCAGGCCCAGCACGCCGGCCCCGATGACCACGACATCGGCATCCATCAGGCCATTGTGCCGTATGCCTAACGGGCCGGGTTTCTCCCAGACCGAGACGTGCTGGCTGCTCTCGCTCGTGAAGGGCTGCCGGCTCCATCCCTCCCACCGGTCGCGCAGCCGCATCCCGGCCAGCTGCGCCATCAGGTCGAGCTCCGACGGCCACACGTACCGGAACGGCATGGTGCGGTACTCGCCCCGACCACCGGTGAACTCGACGTAGTGCCCGTGCATGGCCTGGGTGGCCGGGTCATACGAGTAGGCCACCCAGTTTTGCTCGCTCACGTGCCAGGGCAGCACGTCCTGCCCCGGCGGGAGCCGGCGCAGCTCGGGAACCCGGCACTCGATGACGAAGCAACCGCCGGGCTCCAGGTGGCGGGCGGCGTTGCGAAAGCAGGCGACCTGCGCATCCTGGCTGGTCAGGTTCATGATCGTGTTGAACACCAGGTAGGCCAGGGTGAACGCGCCGTCCATCGTCGCGGTGGCCATGTCGCCGATGGCGACCGGGATGTCCTCGCCGCCTGGTTTGGCGCGCAGCCGGGCCACCATGGCCCGGGACAGCTCGATGCCGTGCACCTCCACGCCGCGGCGGGCCAGCGGCAGCGCGATCCGGCCGGTGCCGATAGCCAGCTCCAGCGCCCGCCCGCCGCCGGCCAGCTCGGCTAGCACCCCGGCCGTCGCCTCTACCGTGCCCGGTCCGAAGACCCCGGAGGTGCCGTCGTACGTCGCGGCGACGCGCTCGCCAAAGTAACCGTCTTCATCCTCCATGGCCCGGACGTTACCCCAGCCGCCGCAGACGCCGCGGGCTAGCCGCCGGGCCGGGTGCTGAGCCAGGCCGCGGCCCGGGCGCGGGAGGCCCGCGACAGCCAGGCGTCCTCGATCACCTCGGTCAGTTCCCGCACGGTGAGCTCGCCGATCCGGCTCCCCCGCACCAGCACCGACGGGTGGCCGTCGAAGTGCGGCGTGGTGAAGAACGGCGACCCAGGATCCTGGACCAGCGCCTGCTTGTCGGACTCAGCCGGCACCCAGAACACGATCACGTCGGGGTAGCGCTCGCC
>DASUAC010000004.1:0-5091 GCA_035763985.1 Jatrophihabitans sp.
GGCCGAGCGGGCGCTGGCCAAGATCGAGACCGCGGCGGGGCAGCACCTGGACACCGCCGGGGTGGACATCCGGCTGGCCACCCAGGACCGCTGGCTGGCGCTGGCCCAGCGTGCGGTGGACGAGCAGCGCGCGGTGGAGCTGCGCTACTACGCCGCGGCCCGGGACGAGTCCACGCACCGGGTGGTGGACCCGGTGCGGGTGTTCTTCGCCGACGGGATGGCCTACCTGGAGGCCTGGTGCCGACAGGCCGAGGGGATGCGGGTGTTCCGGCTGGACCGGTTCGAGGACGCCCGGCTGCTGGACGAGCCGGCCCGGCTGCCGGACGACCTGCCGGCGTCCGAGCTGAAGCCGGCCGATCTGGCCGGAGGGGTGTACCGGCCGGCCCCGGAACACCTGCTGGTCGAGCTGCGGCTGGGGCCCGGCTGGGAGTGGGTGAGCGACTACTACCCGTGCGAGACGGTCGAAGCGGTCGTCGGCGAACGCGGTGAGGCCGAACACCGGGTGAGCCTGCGGGTGGCGAACCCGGCGTGGGTGGCGGCGCTGGTCCGCCGGTCCGGGGGAGCGGTCTCGGTGCTCGCACCCGGCTGGCTGGCCCGGTCCTGCGCGGAGTCGGCCGCGGCCGCGCTCGCCGAGTACCGAACTCAGTAAGCTCTTTTGCCATGCAGGTATGGCTGGTGGTGGGGGCTTGGCTGTTCGCGGTGCTGCTCGCCGTCGTCCTGCTCGGCTTCGCCGGCTACGAGCTGGCCTGGAAGGGCCGCCGGCTGGCCGCCGACCGGGCCAAGCTGGACCGGACCGTCACCGAACTGTCCGCGCTGGCCGCGCAGTTGCAGGCGGCGGCCGACCGGGCCGCGGCGCTGCGGCCGGCGGGTGACTCCGTACGCGACACCGCCGAGCCGGCCGGCGGATGACCAGGATGGTTCGCCGGATTCGCAAACCGGCCAACCCGGAGGGCCGGATGTCGGTCCTGGAGCACCTGCGCGAGCTGCGCCGACGGCTGATCCTGGTGATGATCATCGTCGCGCTCGGCGCGGTGGTCGGCTGGCTGGTGTACAACCCGCTGCTGGAGATCCTCAAGCAGCCGTACTGCAACATCCCGTACCAGCACCGGCTGGGCGCGCAGAACCAGAGCGCGGCGCAGTGCAAGCTGCTGTTCCGGGCACCGCTGGACGGCTTCACGATCCGGCTCAAGGTGTCGGTGATCGCCGGCGCCATCCTGACCGCGCCGCTGTGGCTCTATCAGCTGTGGGCGTTCGTGACGCCGGGGCTGCGCCGCAACGAGCGACGCTGGACGGTCGCGTTCGTGGCCAGTTCCTCGGTGCTCTTCGCGCTCGGCATGGGGCTGGCCTACTTCACCCTGTACAAGGGCTTGAACGTGCTGGTCACCCAGGCCGGCTCGGGTACCCAGGCCGGGCTGGACGTCACCAGCTACATCTCGTTCGTGGTGCTGATGCTGGTGATCTTCGGCGTCTCGTTCGAGCTGCCGCTGCTGATCATCATGCTCAACGCGGTCCGGGTGCTGCCGTACCGGCTGCTCCGCCGGGGACAGCGGATCGGCGTCTTCGCGGTGTTCGTGTTCGCGGCGGTGGCCACGCCGTCCACCGATCCGTTCACCATGATCGCGATGGCGCTGCCGATGGTGCTGCTGTTCGAGCTGGCGGTGCTGTGGTGCTTCCTGCACGACCGACGGCGGGCCCGGCGGCAGCTGGCCGAGGAGGCTTCGCTGCCGGACGACGTGGCCTCGGCGGTGAACCCGCTGCCGGAGCGGCTGGACCGGCCGACCGAGTGGACCGACCTGCCGTGAGCGAGCAACCCAAGCGCGAGGCAATGCGGTGAGCGTGTGCCGGTCGATGCTGGCTGACGGCGTCCGGTGAGCGGTCCGCGGATCAGCCTGGTGGTCAACCCGGCGGCCAATCGGGGCGCCGCCGCTACGGTGGCCAGCCGGGTGGCCGAGCTGCTGGCCCGGGGCGCCGAGGTGCGGGTGCTGGCCGGCAGCAGCCAGGCCGAGTCGGTCTCGCTGCTGGCCCGGGCCGCCGACCGGGCGGACGCGGTCATCGTCTGCGGCGGTGACGGGATCGCGCACCTGGCCGCGAACGCGCTCGCCGAGGGGGAGGTGCCGCTGGGCATCATCCCGGCCGGATCGGGCAACGACGCGGCCATCGCGCTGGGCATGCCGGCCGATCCGGTGCGTGCCGCCGAGACGTTGCTGGCCGCACTGCGGGCCGGTTCGGTCGCCCGGGTGGACCTGGGCCACTGCGCGGTCGACCCGGCGCTGTCCGACGGGCACGGTCAGCCGCACGAGATCCCACCGGTCGCGCCCGCCGCGTCCGGGCGCTGGTGGCTGACCATGTGCTACGGCGGTTTCGATTCGGCGGTGAACGAGCGGGCCAACCGGATGCGCTGGCCGGCCGGGCCACGGCGGTACGACGTGGCGATCGGGCTGGAGATGTTGCGGCTGCGGTCGCACCGGGTGCGGCTCGGGCTGGACGACGGCGCGGCGCTGGAACTGCCGGTCACGCTGGTGGCGATCGGCAACGCACCCCAGTACGGCGGCGGCAAGCGGATGACGCCGGACGCCAAGATGGACGACGGGATCTTCGACGTGACGGTGGTCGGACCGGTATCCCGGCTGACCCTGGCCCGGCTGGCCCCGACGCTGCCACGGGCCGGCCACATCGGGCATCCGGCGGTGAGCCAGTACCGGGCCAAGGAGGTTTGGCTCGCCGGCGACGGGGTGATCGCCTACGCCGACGGGGAGCGGTTGGCCCCGTTGCCGATCCGGACCCGGTGCGTGCCGGCGGCACTGCCGGTGCTGGTGCCGCCCGACGGGCCGGTGCCGCCCGGGCTGACCTCGCTACCGGCGCCGAGCTGAACCCCGGGCTTGAGCCCGGCCCGGTTCACCGCATCCGCAGGCGCCGTTTCACCGCATTCGCAGGCCGTTTCCCGCAGGCCGTTCACCGCATTCGCAGGCCGTTTCCCGCAGGCCGGTCCGCAGGGCCGTTTCACCGCATTCGCAGGCCGTACCGCCGGACCAGCCGAGCGGCGAGCCAGCTGCCCGCCCACCAGATCGCCAGGCCGGTGAGCAACAGCGCCAGCCCACGGACCTCCTCGGTACGCCAGCCGCGCGGCAACAGGCCGACCAGCCAGCCCGGCGTGTCACCGACCGGATCCACCGCGTACAGCAGCAGGTACGGGATGCCCAGGTGAGCCAGCCACGGCAGCGCTCTGCGCCAGTTGCGTCGCTCGACCCACCGGACGCGCAGTGGCCGGACGGCGACCGGCAGCAGCACCGAGACCACATTGCCGACGCCCAGCCAGGCGAACATGGGCAGCGCCACGCCGGGCAGGGTGAGCGCCAGCCGGTGCGGCAGTTCGCTGTGCACGGTCAGCACACCGGTGAAGATCAGCGTCGGCAGGCCGACGATGACCAGCAGCGCGAGGTTCTTGGTCACCAGCAGCCGGCGCACGTTGACCCCGCTGGCCAGGCTGACCCGGACTCGCACCGCATCCAGGCCGAGCACGTTGGTGGTCGTGATGTCGGCCAGGATGAACACCGCGAAATAGGTGCCGACCACGATCACCCAGTCGTGATGATGGCCGCCGCGCAGCGGAACCCAGAGTAGCCAGAGCAGCGACAGCGCCAGGTTGACGAACACCCCGAGCAGCCAGTTGCACGGCCACTGGAATGACCAGCGCACTTCCGCCAGCACCCGCCGCAGCAGGTGCCGTTCCAGCTGCTCGGGATCTCCCGAGGTCGCCGTCAGCGAGTCGGGCGGCCGCACCACGGGGTCAAGTGTGCCAGCGGTTGCTGGCAAATATCCCAGGCCGTTCCGCCACGCCGGGCCACTGGCCACATCCCACAACGCACAGTAACCGTCCGTTCGCCCGTCCGGCGCGGCCCGTCCGGAGCGGGAAAGCGGCGGCCACTCCGTAACCTGGAGGCATGAGCTCGCCCGCAGAGCGTTACGCGCAGTCCCGTCAGCGGGCGAGGTTTCCCACGCTGAGCGAGTTCACGGCGGACTATCCGTTCGAACTCGACGACTTCCAGGTCCGGGCGTGCGAGGCGCTGGAGCGCGGCCACGGGGTGCTGGTCTGCGCACCGACCGGCGCGGGCAAGACGGTGGTCGGCGAGTTCGCCATCCACCTGGCGCTGCGGGTCGGCCAGAAATGTTTCTACACCACCCCGATCAAGGCGCTGTCCAACCAGAAGTACAACGACCTGATCGCCCGGCACGGTCCGGCGAAGATCGGGCTGCTCACCGGCGACAACGCGATCAACCCGCACGCGCCGGTGATGGTGATGACCACCGAGGTGCTGCGCAACATGCTCTACGTCGGCAGCCCGGCGCTCACCGGCCTCGGCTACGTGGTGATGGACGAGGTGCACTACCTCGGCGACCGGTTCCGCGGCGCGGTGTGGGAGGAGGTGATCATCCACCTGCCGGAGTCGGTGCGGCTGGTGTCGCTGTCGGCGACCGTCTCCAACGCCGAGGAGTTCGGCGACTGGCTGGTCGAGGTACGCGGTGACACCACGGTGATCGTGCACGAGCAGCGGCCGGTGCCGCTCTGGCAGCACATGCTGGTGGGCCCTCGCATGTTCGACCTGTTCGACAACGACAGTGACAGCCACGGCGTCAACCGGGAACTGCTCGGCCACGTCCGCGACCGGATGCGGATCGACGACGGCCCACGGGGTCGCGGCCGCTATCACGCCGGCCTGCGCTGGCGTCCGCCGCACCGGCCGGACGTGATCGGCCGGCTGGGCAGGGAGGCGCTGCTGCCGGCCATCACGTTCATCTTCTCCCGGGCCGGTTGCGACGCCGCGGTACGGCAGTGCGTGGCGGCCAACCTGCGGCTGACCGATGACGCCGAACGCGAGGAGATCCGGCGCATCGTCGAGATCCGGACCGCCAGCCTGTCCGCCGACGACCTCGACGTGCTCGGCTACTGGGACCTCCTGGACGGCCTGCAACGCGGCAACACCGAGCCCGGTCGCGTCGGCACTCGGCTCGGCTCCAGTCACATACCGCAACACAGGTTCCGTCAGAAAGGCGACCTTAGCCCCCACATGCGGGACTCGGCGGTGCGAGGCA
>DASUAC010000005.1:0-6038 GCA_035763985.1 Jatrophihabitans sp.
CCGGCCAGCTTGACGTCGCCGAAGCCCATCCCCTTCGGATAGCACCAGGCCAGGACGAAGTAGAGGCCGTACAGTCCCATCCCGCCGATCAGCGCCCGGACCAGGGCGGCCGGCGAGTCGGCCAGCACCGCGGCCAGGGTCAGCGCCAGGCCCAGCACCAGGTACGACGGCAGCACGATCGCGTTCGGCAACCGGTGGGTGTCCAGGTCGATCAGCGCCAGTGCGATCGCGATCGCGGCGAAGTACAGGAACCCCGGTACCGCCCAGCCCTGGTGCAGCCGGAGCAGCTGGTAGGTCAGCGTCACGAACAAGCCGCAGGTGGCGAGTTCCACCACCGGATAACGCGGGCTGATCGGGGACCGGCAGTCGGCGCAGCGTCCGCGCAGCAGCAGCCAGCCGAACACCGGCACGTTGTGCCAGGGCCGTACCGGATGCTCGCAGCACGGGCAGCGCGAGGCCGGTACCAGCAGCGATTGCCCGGCCGGCAGCCGGTAGGCCAGCACGTTGAGGAAGGAACCCACCGCGAGCCCGAGCAGGGCGAGCGCGGTGAGGACTGCCGGCATCGGTGGCCCCTCTCATCATGGTGATCCGGGCTATCGCGATCCGGGCTCTGGTGATCCGGGCTCTGGTGATCCGGGCTCGTGCTGTCCGAGAACCGGCCGGATCAGCCGGGTGTCCGGCGGAGCTGGTGCTCGCAAAGCTCGCCGACCACCGTGCGGTGTTCGTGCCAGCCATGGCAGTACCTCTTCGCCGAAGGGACTAGGTGACCGACCGAGGCCGGGTGAGGGCTGCCCTCACCCGACCTCGAATCAGGCGTTAGGAGATCTGGCCGCCAGCGGTGCTGTCGTAGGTGTAGGTCTTGCTGGTGGCGCTCTGGGTGCCGACGATCTTGTAGCCGATGCAGGCGGTGCCGGTGCAGCCGGCGGGCAGCTGGGTGTAGGTCAGCGTGGTGCCGTTGGACACGTTGATGGTCGAGCTGCAGCCGGTCAGCGTGTACGAGGAGACCGGGGTGCCGACGCCGGTGATCGCGGTCGGGTAGGCGTTGCTGTTGTCGGTGTAGCACTGCTCGATGGTGGACACGGCGGCGCGCACGTCCGACTGGGTGCCCTTGTTCTTGGCGCCCTTCTGGTAGTTCAGGTACAGCGGGATCGCGATCGCGATCAGGATGCCGATGATCACCACGACCACCAGCAGTTCGATCAGGGTGAAGCCGTCTTCGCCCTGAGCGCGCTCCTCGCGGAGCTTCTGCAGCTTGTTGAGCATTGGAGCCTCCTGGCTCAATTGGGGGTTGGCCGCGCGGAGCTGACGGATCAACCTTCTACGGGGACTTCGCACCTAGGAATCGGCCCTGCGGCCGAGGAGATGAGACCTCACCCGGAATTTATTCGGGGCGTTAGGTCTCGATTTGGAAACGAATTCGGGACGGCCGGGCGCGCCGTCGAGCCCGGCCGGCGACGGCTCGGGGCACCATGCGCCTGTCGGCAGCCGGTATCCGTTGTGCACGCCTGGACGTGCACAACACAGTCACGCTCACCCGGTCGGGGAGTCGAGCGAGCCGCCGGGCGAGGTCGCTAGTTGGTCTGGATGTGCTGGTAGATGGAGAACATCGGCAGGTACAGGCAGATCACCATGGTGCCGATGACCGCGCCGAGCAGCACCACGAGCAGCGGTTCCATGGCCGAGGTGAGCGACTCGGTGGCCGTCTCGACCTCCCGGTCGTAGAAGTCGGCGACCTTGTCCAGCATGTCGGTGATCTGGCCGGTCTCCTCACCGACCTCCAGCATCTGCACCACCATGTTCGGGAACAGCGGGTTCTTCGCCAGCGGCCCGGACATCTGCGAACCGACCCGGACGGCGTCGCGTACCTCGTTCATCGCCTCGCCGACCACCGCGTTGCCGGCGGTGCCGCCGACCACCTCGAGCGCCTGGATGATGGGGACGCCGACCGCCAGCAAGGTGCCGAGGTTACGGGCCCACCGGCTGATCGCGAGCTTGGTGAACAGGTTGCCGAACACCGGCAACCGCAGCTTGATCCGGTCCACCCGCAGCCGGAAGGCGTAGTTGCTGCGCATCGCGGCCCGGTAGCCGCGCAGGGCGGCGAAGCTGCCGACCAGGGTCACCGGCAACACCCAATACATGTTGTGCGACAGGGTCACCATGATCTGGGTGGGCAGTGGCAGGTGGCCGCCCAGGTTCTTGAACATCCGCTCGAACACCGGGACGATGAACACGATCACGCCGGTGCCGAGCAGCAGCGAGAAGATCAGCACGATCACCGGGTAGGTCATCGCCGACTTGATCTTGGCGCGCAGGTTGGCGTCCGCCTCGTACATCCGGGCCACCCGGGACAGCGCCTCGTCCAGGAAGCCGCCGGCCTCACCCGCCTTGATCATGTTCACCATCAGCGGCGGGAAATGGTCCGGGTGCTGGCCGAGCGCGGTCGACAGCGGCATGCCGCCCTGCACGTCGGCCCGGATCTGGCCGAGTGCCGCCTTCAACTTCGGCTTGACGGTCTGGTCCTCCAGGATCGCCAGTGCCCGCAGCAGGGTGAGCCCGGAGGAGGTCATCGAGGCGAACTGCCTGGACAGGATTGCCAGATCCCGCAGGGTGGTGCGGCCGCCGAAGCCCGGGATCGACAGTTCCTTCTGCATGCCCGAGCCGGTGCCGGTCACCGACAACGGCACCAGCCGCTGGCCGGACAGCATGGTGGCGGCCGCTTCGGCCGAGTCCGATTCGATCTTGCCTTTGAGCAGGGTGCCGCTGGCGTCCAGCGCCTCGTAGCTGAAGGTCTTGGTGGGCATGGCCTCAGATCCTTGCCAGCCGCTTGAACTCGCCCGGGTCGTGCGCCAGTTCCAGGCCGGTCGTCTTGCTGATCTGCTGCTCGGAGTAGAGCTGGGCCAGATGCTGGTCGAAGCTGATCATGCCCACCTCGGCGGAGGACTGCAGGAAGGACGGGATCTGGTGCACCTTGCCCTCCCGGATCAGGTTCCGGATGGCCGAGGTCGCGATCATCACCTCGACCACCACGGTGCGGCCCATGCCGTCCTTGCGCGGGGCCAGCGCCTGGGTCACCACACCCTGCAGGCAGTTGGCCAGCTGGGCGCGGATCTGCTGCTGCTGGTGCGGCGGGTAGATGTCGATCAGCCGGTCGATGGTCTGCGCGGCGGACTGGGTGTGCAGGGTGGCCAGCACCAGGTGGCCGGTCTCGGCCGCGGTGACCGCGACCGAGGTGGTCTCCAGATCCCGCAGCTCGCCGACCAGGATGATGTCCGGGTCCTGGCGCAGCACGTGCTTGAGCGCGACCGAGAAGTCGGCGGTGTCGGAGCCGACCTCGCGCTGGTTCACCACGCTCTTGCCGTGCCGGTGCAGGTATTCGATCGGGTCCTCGATGGTGACGATGTGCCCGGCCCGGCTCTGGTTGGCCACGTCCAGCAGGCTGGCCAGCGTGGTCGACTTGCCCGAACCGGTCGGGCCGGTGACCAGCACCAGGCCGCGCGGCAGGTAGGCGAACTGCTCCACCGAGGACGGCAGGCCGAGCTCCTCCAGGCTGCGGATCTTGTGCGGGATGGCACGCATCACCGCGCCGACCGCGCCGCGCTGGCGGTAGACGTTCATCCGGAACCGGCTGACGCCGGGCAGCGCGTAGGCGGTGTCCAGCTCCTGGCTGGCCTCGAACTTCGTCCACATGGCGTCGGACAGCACCGACCGGATCAGCGTCTCGGTGTCCACCGGCAGCAGCCGGTCCCGCCCCTCCAACGGCCGCAGCTCACCGTTGATCCGCATGCAGGGTGCGATGCCGGCGGTGATGTGCAGGTCGGAGCCGCCTCGCTCGACCAGCATGGTCAGCAGGGCGTCCAGCTCCTTCTTCGCCTCGTGCATCGAGAAGGCGCCGTCGATGGCGGTCAACGAGTTCAGGGAGAATCCCTCGTCGAATGGGACAGATTGCGTGCTCATACCGTCACCCGTAAGACTTCCTCGAGGCTGGTCAGACCGTCCGCGGTCTTGCGGAGGCCGTCGTCGCGCAGCGTCACCATGCCTTCGGTGATCGCCACCCGTTTGATCTCGCTGGCTGGCGCCCGCTGCACCGCCAGCCGTTCAATATCTTCGGACACCGGCATCACTTCATTAACCGCCAAACGCCCTCGATACCCGGTTTGAGCACACGATCGGCAGCCGACCGGCCGCCAGAACTTCTCCGGCATCCCGAATGCCTCGAACGGCCAGTTCGCGCCGAGCAGGTCCTTCTCCTCCGGCTCGTACGCCTCCTTGCACCATTCGCAGAGCTTGCGGGCCAGCCGCTGGGCCAGCACCGCGTCGAGCGAGGAGCCGACCAGGAACGGTTCCACGCCCATCTCGACCAGCCGGGTCACCGCGCTGGCGGCGTCGTTGGTGTGCAGGGTGGACAGCACCAGGTGGCCGGTCAGCGCGGCCTCCACGGCGAGCTGGGCGGTGGCCCGGTCCCGGATCTCACCGATCAGCACCACGTCCGGGTCGGACCGCAGGATGGCCGGCAGCACCGCGGCGAAGGTCAGGCCGGCCTTGGCGTTGACCTGCACCTGGTTGATGCCGTCCATCCGGTACTCCACCGGATCCTCGACGGTGATCACGTTCACCTCGGGCCGGGCGATCTCGCCCAGCGTGGCGTACAGCGTGGTGGACTTGCCGGACCCGGTCGGCCCGGTGACCAGCACCATGCCGTGCGGCTTGGAGAAACTCCCGGCGAACCGGTCGTAGTTGACCTCGGTGAAGCCGAGCTTGCGCAGCTCCAGGTCGATGCCGCCGGTGTCGAGCACCCGCAGCACCACGTTCTCACCCCACACGGTGGGCAGCGTGGCGGTCCGCAGATCGATGCTGCGGCCGTTCATGTCCTTGGTGATGCGGCCGTTCTGCGGCACCCGGCGCTCGGTGATGTCCAGGCCGGAGAGGATCTTCAGCCGGGAGATCAGCGCGGCCTGGATGCCGCGCGGCACCGCGTCCACCTCGTGCAGCACCCCGTCGATCCGCAGCCGGATCTTCAGGTCGTGCTCGCTGGGTTCCAGATGGATGTCCGAGGCCCGGCTGGTGATCGCCCGCTCCAGCAGCGAGTTGACGTAGCGGACCACGGGGGAGTCCTCGCCCACGCTGGCCAGCGCCTCGGCATCGCTCGGGTTCTCGTCGGCCACCGCCTGCGCGGCGGCCTCGTCCAGGTCGGTGCTGGCCCGTACGTAGCGGTCGAGCAGCCGGTCCAGGTCGTCCTTGCCCACCACCACCGGCCGGACCACCAGGCCGGTGGCGGCGCGGATGTCGTCCAGGGCGAGCACGTCGCCGGGGTCGGTGACCGCCACCGTGATCGTGGTGTCGTTCACCGCGATCGGCAGCATCCGGGTGCGCCGGGCCAGCGTCAGCGGGATCCTGGTCATCGCGGACGGATCGACCGGGAAGTTGGTGAGTTCGGCCGCCTCCACGCCGTACGCCTCGGCGACGGCGCAGGCCAGCTGGAACTCGGTGACGATCTGGTCGTCGACCAGCACCGTGCGGAGCGGACGGGAGGTCAGCTCGGCAGTGGTGAGGGCCTGCTGGAGGACCTCGTCGCTCATGCCCCGGGACCGCAGCGCGGACACGATGGCGCGCAATGCTGGGTCCATGCATCCTCCGCTTGCAGACGTCTCAGGTGGGCCTGCCCACACCGGCGGCGGGGGTTTTCACCGGACGGGCAGGCGCCACTCGCCGCTTCCTATCGGCGGCGTGGGCGAGACCTGAGCGACTGGCCCGCGATTGGTTGCGGCCAGCGCGCACGCGGGGTCGCTACCGGCGGGATGCAACCGGCGAACCCGGCGAGTCGTCAGCGGAAGTCGCGGGATCGGGTGTGGACGCCCAGATCCAGCTTGTCGATCCGCTCCGCCGAGACGTTCACCACCCCGTTGGCGTGTTCCAGCATGCCGCGGATCAGCAGGCCGCCGGACTGCCGGGCGATCCGGCGGTGGCGGTGCCAGACCACCTGGTCGCAGACCACGTTCACCATGCCGAACTCGTCCTCCAGGTTGAGGAAGGTGACCCCG
>DASUAC010000006.1:0-3424 GCA_035763985.1 Jatrophihabitans sp.
CTCAGCTGCCTCGGTCCGGCCCTCGACCTCCAGCCCGATCTGATCAACGAGCGCCTGACCGCACTGCGTGAGCTGATCGCCCTGCAGCGGAACCGCTTGCCGGAGGAGCGATCGCCCGCATTCGCCGACCACGCCCTCACCATGCTCAAGCGCTGGCAGATGTTTCGGGAAGAACCGGTCACCCGGGACGACCTGCCGATCGCGTTGCGCGACGCCCGGTTCGCCGTACATAACGCCAGCCCGGCGAAGCTGGCCGATGCGCTGCAGGCACTGATGCTCGTCCTCGCCGTCATCGTCGACCTCGAGCCGTCCAGGCCAGCCGCCGAGGAACTGGCGCAGGCCTGCCGTCAACTGCTCGACCAAGATCCGGACGGCAGCGTCCGGACCACAGCGACCAAGCACCTGCAGGCGGCCGAGCGAATCGCCGCGGAGTACCCAGCCGTCGGCTTGGACCAGCCCGAGCCGACCGTCGACGACCTGCGGGCCCGCTGGCAGACTGCCACCGAGGACGACCGGATCGAGGCGGCGATCAGGTTGGCCAACGCCATCCTCGACCTACCGCCCGGCGCCGCCGATATGGCTGAGTTGTTGGCGTTGCAGGAGGAGATCTGTAAACGCAATCCCATAACGGCGGACACCCGGGTGCTGGTCTACCACTTCAACCGGGCGCGCGCCCTAGGCATGCTCGGTCGGGCGGACGAGGCGGCCGGGGTGTTTGCCGAGATTGCCGAGCAGGAAGTCGATGTGACGTTCCGGCTGATCGCCTGCCGGACCTGGATAGGCGTTTTGCGCCAGCACCGGGTGAGCGAGCCGGAGCCGTGGGAGACGCTTTTGCGCACCGTCAACGCCATAGCGGCGCTTGTTCCCGCCGAGCATGACGTTGCGATCAAGAATCTGCTCTCCGAGGCCGGATTGGCCGACCTCACGTTCCGCCGGCGAGATGACACTTCCGCCATCGCGCCGCCCGTGCTGGCCGACCTGTTCGCCTACTGTGAGGCCGCCCGGACAGCCGCACCGACCTCCGGATCATCGGACAGAGCCGACTCATTACGCCGCACCGCGGGCCTCCTGATCCGGTTGCAGCCGATGGAGCGCACCGCGGAATGGATTCGCTGGGTCGACCTTGCCCGAGAGGCTGTGCGGCTTCCCGGCGCGTTCATCGATCCGTACCCGAGCGTGCTCGAGATACTCTCCGACGTGCTGCTGGCCTGGTGGCAAGCCGCCCCGGCCGAACGACGGGACCCGGCTCTGTCGGCGGAGGCGCTCGGCTACGCCTTCCGAGCCGTGGAGGTGGCGCGGCCGGACAACCGATTCGGTGCCATTCATTCGCTGGTGAACGCACTTCACGTGGTCGGGCCTCCTGACAAGGACCTCAGCCTGTTCATCTGGGCCGGTACGTCGCTGCTCCGCGCGAAGGACTATTCGCTCACCGATGAGCAGTGGATTCAAATCGCCAACATGACCACTGATGCGCTGCGTCGGCACGCAGCATTCAGTTCGCCGCTGGCCGAGCGGGAGGACCGGGAGCTATTGTGCGCCGTCTATCGCATGGCCATGGCCCGCTTCGCCGGGGGTTCGCCCCAGCATGTCTCATCCGCGGCCCTGCTTGCGACTGAGATCGCCAACCTTCCTGCCAGCACAACACTCATCGATGAGCGAATCGAACTGTTGTGGTATACGTACCGGGAGGCCGAGCGGGCAGACCTGAACCCCAACTATGTGCTGCTCAATCTCGCCAACACATTGAGCATGCGCGCCGGACGAAGCCAGGATCCGGCACAACGCCTGGCCAATCTGCGGGAGGCCTGGCGGGTGTCGGCCGACGCGCGGGACAACGCCACCGACCCGGTGGAACGGCTCACCTGCACCGCGAACTGGGCGGGCCACGCGCTCAGCCTCGTGACCGAGGGAGAACTCGGCGGCAACCAGACGCTGCGCGAGATCCTCAGCGCCTTGCGGGCTGTCGTCGGCGACGTTGAACCGGTCGAAGCACTCTGGATACTGCGGACGCTTTCCCCGTTGGTCATCGAAGCCATGAAGCGGGAGGGCATTTGGCCTGTCATGCCCGAAGACTCGTCCGTCGAAGTCTGATCCCGAGCGGGTGCCCGGGGTTGGCCAGGTTGAACCGAGTCTCACGGGGGCCGCAACATCCGTGCGCTCGTCGTACTCTGATCGACAGGCTCACACCGACACAGGCTCGCACCGACTGGGTGGGCGATACTGGGATCGAACCAGTGACCCCTGCCGTGTGAAGGCAGTGCTCTCCCGCTGAGCTAATCGCCCGCAACCGCCGTACCGGCGGCACGTTCAAACCTGGAACAGCTTACATGGCGCCGAGTGCCACCTCGCGCCACCCCAGGCCGCTCAGCGCACCAGCCGCCAGCCGAACCAGGCCAACGCCGCCAGTAGCGCCAGGCCGGCGAGCCCGAGCAACCCCCGGATCCACAGCGGCTGCCGGGTGGCCCAGAGGGTCCACCTGGTGAGCACCCGCCGGCCGAACCGCAGCAGCCGCTGCGCCCAGGTGAACTCGGTCGCCCAGACGGCCAGCCCGAAGAAGACGATCAGCCAGCCCGGCCCCGGCAACGGGATCAGCAGCAGCCCGCCGGCCACGATCAGGCCGCCGAGCAGCGCGATGCCGACCCGCCAGATCAGCCGTCCGGCGGGTCGGCGCAGCACCCAGTTGCGCAGCGGAAGGAGCCAGCTCGGCGGCTGAGGCGGCGCGTCCGGTCGAGCCTCGCTGGTCGCCTTCTCGGCCATCCCCACCTCGTCCCTCGCCCTTGCCTCGATTGCATCGTCCGGCTCACCCACCAAGCCCGACCGGCGGCCGGAGGTCCGATTCCCGGCCCCGGCGGGGAAACCGGCTTGCCTTGCCGACCGCGCTCGGGCTAGGAAGAGGCATGCTCCGTGCCGAACGAGTGGCGCTGCGCGCCCGCCGGGTTACCGACGTGCCGATCCTGCACAGCGCCCTGTACGACGATATTGCCACCCGTCTGCAGATGGACGTCCGGCCGTGGCGTCCGCTGCCGGTCGATGAGTCCCCCTACCATCCGCGGACGGACGACGACGCGAGAGCGGTATTCACCGTCACCGAGGTGTCCGACGATGCACCGGTCGGAGCCGCGTCGCTGTGGGGTATCGACAGCCACAACCGGCTCGGCCACCTCGGCATGTCGCTGCTGCCGCAGTACCGAGGCCGCGGCTACGCCGGCGAGGTGGTGCAACTGCTCTGCCGGTACGGCTTCGAGCTGCGCGGCCTGCACCGGCTGCAGCTCGAGACGCTGGCGGACAACGTGGCCATGCGCAAGGCGGCGGCCACCGCCGGCTTCGGCGAGGAGGGCGTGTTGCGGCGCAGTGCCTGGCTGGCCGGCGAGTTCGTGGACGAGGTTATTTATGGCCTGCTTGCCGACGAGTGGCACCCCGGCTG
>DASUAC010000007.1:0-7223 GCA_035763985.1 Jatrophihabitans sp.
GCCAGCCGCGCCACCTCCTCCTTGCTGAGCGGATGGCCGTGGCTGTCGGCCCCGGCCCGGATGGTGGCGGTGACGTCGCTGGTGGACGAACCCATCCCGATGCCCCGCGGCACGGTGCTGGTGATCTCGATCTGGCCGCCCTTGGCCGGTGAGCGATAGCTCGGCAGTTGGCCGAGGGTGAGGATGGCGGCCCGGCGCACCTTGATCAGGTCCGGCGGCCCGAGCACCCCGCCGTGGCTGTAGCTGGGCCGGAACACCGCGCGGCTGCCCAGCGCCGGCTGCGGCAGGGTGACCAGGGCTCGGTGCGGCACACCGGCCTCGTCGAGGAACATGCCCTGCAGCAACTCGCCGTGATGGGCCGGCGCGAAGCCGATGCCGACCGGCTCCTGGCCGGTGCCGGCCGACTCCTGGCCGGTGCCGATGGCGGCCGACTGCTGACCGGTGCCGATGGCGGCCGACTGCTGACCGGCGCCGGGCGGCGCCGAGCCGGGCGGTGCCAGCAACGTCTGGGCCGCCATCTACGCCGGTTTCCGGACGTGGAAGATCAGGCTCTCGTGCCGATGGACGTAGTCGCGGTAGCCGGGGTGCGGTGGCTCCCACCAGCTGGCGGTCCGCACCGACTCGGCCTGCAGGCTGACCGCGGAGAGCAGTTCGGCGAGATCCTGCTCGTCGTAGAACTTGCAGTAGAAATCGGCATGATCGAGGTACGTCTTGGGCCCGATCTCGGTCATCTGGGCCCGGTCGTCGGCGACCTGGCAGTCGTTCATCGTCCACTGGTTGGCGATCAGGCAGCCGCCCGGCCGCAGGATCCTCAAGAACTCCGTCAGCGCGCCCGCCGGTTCGGTCAGGTGGCCGAGCAGATCCCAGCAGAAGATGCCGTCCACCGAGTCGTCCAGCAGCCGGGTGGCGTAGGCGTCGGTCTCGCTGAACACCACCTGGCGCTGCACACCGGCCCGCTGCACCACGCCGCGGGCGATCCGCATCGCTCGCGGCGAGGTGTCGCCGGCCAGCAGGATCGGCGCGCCGGCGGCCAGCGGCGGCAGGTTCCGGCCGTCCCCGCAAGGCAGATCCATGATCACCGCCGCGTCCGCCGCGGCGAACAGCTCGGCCGCGGTCCGGGCGTACGGGACCGGCGGGTCGCCCCACAGGTTGGCCTGGCCGCCCAGTGCCGACGCGTCGTAGGCGCCGTCCCACATCCGCACCTGGAGTGCGGCCACCTCCGCCGGCAGCGATTCAGTGCTCACCACGATCTCCTTCGCACGCCTGACATCCGCCCGATCAGCCCCGCCCGGTGAGCGCGGCCAGCACCGCCGAGTTCCGGCCGCGGCCGGCCACCAACGCGCCGAACAGGCAGCGCACCGCGAGCGAGGAGTCGAAGCTGTTCAGCCGCAGCGCATGCTCGGCCCGCTCCAGCTCGTCGGCCGCCATCTGCTCGGGAATCCAGCAACCGTTCGGTCGGCCGGCCTCGCCAGCCAGCAACGGTTTGGCCCAGTCGCAGAACGCCTCGAACGAGCTGCGGCTGAAGTTGCTCTCGTACCGGTCCGGCCGGCACCAGGACAGGTACAGCCGGACCAGCTCCGGGTCGTGCTCGGCGAGGAACTCGTCCGCCCACAGCGCATGGTTGCGGCTGCTGGAGAACTTGCTGCCCTCCAGCAGGTACAGCTCGTTCACCGTGGCGCCGCGCATCTTCGGATCCGCCACCCCGGCCGCGGCGAAGATCGCCGGGTAGAGGATGCCGAAGTAGAAGGCGTTGTCGATGCCGTTGAAGTGCCACAGCCCGGACAGCTGCCGCCAGGCCGCCACGCACGCGTCGATGCCGTTCGCGTCCGGATCCACCGCACGGGCCGGGCCGTAGAGGTAGCTCAGCCCGAGCTCGGCCGGGAAGTCCACCCGCAGGCCGGCCAGCTCGCCGGTGCCCTCGATGCCCCAGTCCATCGGGTAGGCCACCGGATAGTCGGGCAGCGACGCGGTCAGGTAGTGCGCGAGCACCCGGCGCACCCGGGGCGGCAGTTCGGCCTGCGTCCACTCGGCGATCAGCTGCGCCCGGTAGTCCTCCAGCCGCAGCACCGGCACGGTCACCGTCATCGGTTCCGGCTCGCCGCCGCAGCGGGCACAGTTGGGCTGGATCAGCGTTGCCGCCGAGGTGAAACCGCCGCACGGTTCACAGGACAGCCCGTTCGCGCCGCTGCCGCAGTTCGGGCACTTGCCCACCACGTAGGAGTGCTGCATGGTCCGGCCGCAGTCCGAGCAGCGGTGCATGGTCATCGTCCGCATCCGGACGGCGCCGCGTTCCAGCAGCTCGCCGAGCATGCCGGTGACCGCCTGGCAGAAGCTGTCCTGCTCCGGGTCGACGAACACGTCGTAGCCGATCCGGCCCAACTGGAAGGCGGTGGCGATCTGCTCCCGGTAGCGGGCGACCATCTGGTGCACGTCCACGCCCAGGTTGGCCGCCTTGGTCGTCACGAAGTTGGGGTGCACGTCCACCCCGGCCAGCGTGACGATCCGCTCGCCGCGGGCCCGGGCGGCCCGTGCCGCGATGTCGGCGGCCAGGAACGGGCCGGACAGGTGGCCCACGTGCAGCGGCCCGTTCACCGTCGGCTGCGGGATGACGATGACGGTGGCGCCGGAACAGTCTGCGGTAACGGTCACTTCTCACCTTTCCGGCCGGCTGCGCGCCGGCTGAAGATCGCTCAGGCGGCGGCTGCCGCCACCTCGACGGCGGACACCAGTTCGAGGGTGCAGCACTTGACCGCTCCCCCGGACTTGTGCAGCTCGGACATGTCCACGCCGATCGGCTGGAAACCACGCTCGCGCAGTTGCTCGATCAGGCCGGTGGCGGTCTGCGGCAGCACCACGTTCAGTCCGTCGGACACCGCGTTCAGCCCGAACGCGTCGGCGTCGCGCCGCTCGGCCAGCACCGCGTCCGGGTAGAGCCGGCGCAGCACCTGCTGGCTGCCGATCGAGAATGCCTCGGGGTAATACATGATCTGGCCCTTGCCGAGCACGGCGAGCGCGGTGTCCAGGTGGTAGAAGCTCGGGTTCACCAGGCTCAGGCTGACCACCGGCAGCCCGTACAGCTCCTGCGCCTCGTCGTGCGCGAGCCGGTCGGTGCGGAAGCCGGTGCCGGCCAGCAACCGCTCCCCGTCGGCCAGGTAGTCGCCCTGGCCCTCGTTGACGAAGGCCGGCTCGGCGATCACCTCGAAGCCGTGCGCGACGAACCACGCGCAGTACGCCGGCGCCTCGGCCGCCCGCTGCGGGTAGCGGTAGTGGGCGATCAGTGCCTGGTTGCCGATCACGCTGGCGCCGTTGGCGGCGAACACCATGTCCGGCAGGCCCGGCACCGGCTCGATCAGGTGCACCTGGTGGCCGAGCGAAAGGTAGGTCTCGCGCAACCGATCCCACTGCGTCATGGCCAGCCTGGTGTCGACCGGCTTGCCGGGATCCATCCAGGGGTTGATCGAGTACCTGACGTCGAAGTGCTCCGGCGGGCACATCAGGTACTGGCGCGGCGAGCTGTCGTGCGGCATTGCGCGGCTCCTGTTCTGCGACGTCGGCTATCCCGCGGTGGCCACCGGACGCGTACGCGCCCAGGGGGTCTTGCTCCGGCCCGGCGGCTGCCCGACGAGCTTCACCTCGATCCGGTCGACGTATTCCTCGAGCCGTTGCTTGGTCTCCTGGTGCGACCGGCCGGTCACCACCAGGAAGCCGAGGATGTTGTTGCCGTCCGGCGGGCGTCTGATGACAGCGCCCGGTTGCTGGGTGATCCGGGCCATCAGGGTGTGCTCGGACTCGGCCACCTCCGGCGGTACGGTGACGTACTCCAGTTCACCGGCGTCGCAGATCAGGCAGGTGCCCATCATGTGCACCCCGGTCGGCCGGTAGTGCTGCACGGTCGGCTTGACGCCGCGGGCGATGTCGAGGGTGGCCAGCACCGGGCAGTAGCCGGCGGTCACCCGGGCCACCATGTCCAGCGCGCCACCGCCGAGCCGGGCCGCGATCTCGACCAGGTGCGGCCGGCCCCGGTGCATCCGGATCTCGGCGTGCAGCACGCTGCGGCGCAGGCCGAGCGAGGTGGCCGCGGCGGAGATGATCTCGCGGATCTCGGCCAATTGACCGTCGCTGAGCGTGCTCGGTGAGACGTGCACGTCGTCGTCGAAGGTCTCGCCCTCCATGGTGACCCGGTCGACGGCCGAACCGATATAGAGCTCACCGTCCCAGGCGAGCGCCTCGAACAGGTGCTCGTCGCCGTCCAGGAATGACTCCACCAGCAGCCCCTGCGGCCCGATGTCGATGCCGGCGGCCTCCAGCTGGAACGGCGCCATCAGGTCGATTCCCTCGCTGGCGTGGGCGAATCGTTCGGCCAGCTGCACCGGGTCGGACACCTTGAACACGAAGTAGCTGGCCGCCCCCAGGGTCGGCTTGAGGATCACCGGATAGCCGAACTCCTCGGCCGCGGCCAGCGCCGTGTCGACGTCCGGTGCGAACCGGAACCTGGGGATCGGCACCCCGCCGCGCTCGTGTGCCTGGCGCATCAGCAGCTTGTTCCGGCAGCCCCGGGCGGCCTCGGCGCTGATGCCGGGCAGGCCGAGCGCCGCGGCGATCAGCGCGACCGCGTTGACCGACATCTCGGCGAAGGTCAGCACGCCGTCAAAGTGCTCCTCGGCATGCCACGCCTTGGCCGCGGCGATGAGTTCGTCGATGCCCGCCGTGCCCACCATCCGGGTGCGGCCGGGCCAGTAGTCCGGCTCGCCCACCCCGAGCAGCAGGTGCAGGTTCGCGCCGTACTCGTCGGCCAGCTGGTACCGGTTCAGGTAGTACCGGCCGTACTGCTGGGCCTCCACCGCGAGCAGTTTCATGCCGCACCTCCCACTGGTTCTGCCGCCGCCGCTGGTTCTGTCGTCGCCGCTGGTTCTGCCGCCGCTGGTTCTGCCGCCGCTGGTTCTGCCGGCGCCGTGGCGACCGCGGCGAGGGCGCCGAACCGGGACGCCAACTCGGCGTCCCACCAGACGCTGTACATCCGGAACTCGCCGTTGCCGACGTTGACGATCTGGTGTTTCTGGCCGGGCGGCAGGTACGCGGTGTCGCCGGCGTTGAACGGGCGCACCTCGCCGTCGGCGGAGATGGTCGCGGTGCCGGCGGTGGCGATGAACAGCTCGTGTTCGTGGTGGGCGTGCGGGGTGGTCACCGCGCCCGGCGCCAGCACCGCCCAGGCGCCCTCGAACGGCGCCCGCAGCGCCGGCCAGGGCAGCAGCCGCTGGGTCAGCACGCCGTACTCGGCGGTCAGTTTCTCGGTGTCCAGGGATCGGACTTCCATCGCCAACTCCGTTTGTCGATAAGGGCTTCGCCGGTCAGACCGGCACCGGGATGCTGGTCAGCAGGTCACTGGTGGGCCGCGCGGCCAGGACGTCGTCGACGATCTCGCCGGCCCGTACGGCCAGCACGCTGATCAGCGAGTCGGCGATGCCGTGGCTCTCCTCGTTGGTGCCCTGCAGGTAGCAGCCGGCGGTCACGTGCGGCGGCAGCAGGGCCCGGTAGGCCCGGCTGACCAGGAACTCCTCGACCCCGGCCAGTTCGGCGATGGTGCGTGACAGCGCGGGCAGCTTGCGCTCGAAGCCGGTGCCCAGCATGACGACGTCGCAGCGGAGTTCGGCCTGCCGGCCGGTCAGCTGCTCGGCCAGCGTGAGCACCACCTCGTCGCCCTCCTGCTCGGCGCCGGTGATGTCGACCGAGGTGACCATGCGCAGCCGCTGCCGGCCGGTCAGCCGTTCCAGGTACATCTGCCGGTAGATCGTGTTGAGCAGCTCAGGGGTGACGCCGGCGTAGTTGGTACGCCGCATCTCCTGCAGCACCCGCTGCCGCCCCTCCGGCCCGGCGGCAAAGAATGTGTCGGTGTAGGAAGGGAAGTACAGCTCGTTGGTGAACTGGCTGGTCTGGTAGTAGCCCAGCGCGACACTGCGCATGATCATCGAGCACTGGCTGGCCGGCAGCCGCTGGTAGGTCTCCCACAGCATCTCGGCGGCACTCTGCGCCGCGCCGACCACCGCGACCCGCAGCGGCGCGGCGTGGTCGAGTTCGCCGATCCGGTCGGCGTACTCGGTGCTGTGGAGGACCTTCTCCTTGCCCAGGCCGCGGAACACCTCGGGTATGTGCGGATCCCGGCCGACCCCGACCACCAGGTTGCGCGCGGTGAGGCTGGTGCCGTCGGACAGCTCGACCAGCCAGCCGGTGATCTCGCCGACGCCGGTCCGCAGCGCGTCGATGCGGGTGCACCGGCGGCCGTACTGCACGCCGACCATCGACAGCGAGCGGGCAACCCATTGCAGATAGCTGGAGATCTCCAACCGGAACGGCAGGAAGCTGGACATGTTGATGAAGTCGTGCAGCCGCTGGGTCTCGAACAGGTAGTTGATGAAGGAGAATCGGCTGCGCGGATTGCGCATCGTCACCAGGTCCTTCAGGAACGACACCTGGCTCTGCGCCCAGGGCAGCAGCATGCCGCGCTGCCAGACGATGTCCTCGTGCTGCTCCACCACCAGGCACCTACGGGCGAAGTCCGTCGGCGCCAGCTCCTCGATCGCCACCGCCAGGGCCAGGTTCGACGGGCCGGCGCCGATCGCCAGCAGTTCGACCTCCAACGTGGCACCTCTTTCAGCGAAAGAATTGATCATGCACATGAATTCGGGCATGGCGAAATAGGCATCGGCACTAAATACAGCCCGTGTAAAGTGATGTCCCCGTGTGCGCCGTTTGGCACTTATGATGGCAGCGACGATACTCCGGGACGCGTCGCCGTCAATAGCTTCTTTTCGGTCTGCTTATCTGCTCGTAGTCAATAATGGCGACCACACCCGACCTGCCTATTTGGCGAGGCCGGCGGACGGGGTGACATTCGGGGCGGATCGTGTTTTGCTTGCTCATCCCAGCCGGTGCGCCGGCAATTTGTGTCGTGCGACGATAATCATTTGCAAGCTGTTGCCGCGCCGACAGACATGCGGTGCGAAAAATGAGCGGATGAGGCGGCAAATGGACAATTCTTCGAACCCGGCAAGGCCACGCCTGCTGGTGGTCGGCACCGGTGGCCGCCGCTACCGCGAGTACCTGCTGGCCGCGATCGCCCCGCACTACCGGGTGCACCTGCTCGTCGGCCATCAGCCGGACTGGGAGCTGGACTACGTCGAGGGCTGGTCGGTGGTGGACTTCGCCGAGACGGTGGACGCCGAGGA
>DASUAC010000008.1:0-6637 GCA_035763985.1 Jatrophihabitans sp.
TGAGCAACGCGCTCTGGTTCCCGAACGCTCCGGTCCACGAGGCGGGGCCGTTCGTCACCGTGTCGGTCTCGCCGAAGATGTTGACGATGCCCATCCAGAGGTGGTGCGGAAGCGGGAAGACCGGAAGGAAGGTCGTGTCCAGCGACATGCCCCGGATGACCGACCTCCCGAGCTGCTCACCGGTGCCGTCCGGCCCTGCCTTCCAGAGGATCTGCCAGGCGGTCGAGGGCTGCCACACCAGTATCGCCGCACTGCAGTCGCTGCCCGGCCCGGCCGGGTCGAGCGTTCCGGTGCCGGCCACCGTGAGCAGGCCGGAGTGGATCGCCGGCCCGGTCGGGGTCCCGTCGAAGCTGAACGGGCCGTTGCAGTCGGTGAGGGTCGCGGCGACTTCGACCTGGCTGACACCGCCGGCGGTCGCTGCCCGGAGCCGTGGCGAGACGGTGATCTTTCCGTTGATCCCGCAGTCCAGGTAGCCCGTCGGCGATGCCTCGACCGCCGCCGCCGGCGCGACCCCCGCGCCGGTCATCAGCAGGACGGCAACAACGATCGACCAGCGAAACCTCCGCCGGGCGCTCTGCGAATACTTATGGTGCCCTCCCCCCCGTCGGGTCCTTGATGACACGGTATGCCGACGCGGCACCGGAGAGAAGTGCCGGTGGAGCACTGCCGTGCTGCCGGAACGCCCTTTTCGGATAAGGGTGATGTCGACCGGTCGTCCGGAAGTGCCGCGCTGGCTCGTCCGGAAATGCAGGGCCGCCCGGCCAGCCTAGCGCCGCCCGGACAGCCTAGGCTCGTCCGGTGAGCGCGCGGGCCGCCCGGACTGGCACGGGTCCGCCCGGAACGGTCTAGAGCCGGCGCAGCAGCTGCGACAGCTCTTGCCGTACCTCCTCCTCCAGGGTGGCCTCGAAGGCGAGCGCGAGCCGCTCCACGAACTCCAGCGCGGCCTCCTCCCGGGTCCGGATGAAGGCGCTGAAGTCCGGCACCTCCGGCGGCGGCGGGGCCGCGGCGGCGAGTTCCTCGTCGGTGGCCCGGCGGAAGGTCTGCTCGGTACTGCTGGAACCGCTGCCCATCGGGAACCACCAGATCTGGATGGGCGAATCCCGCTGGTTGCCGCCGCCGTTGCCGGCCGAGTACCACCACCAGGTGCCGGCCGGGATCGGCACCGTGATCGCGTTCGGGTTGTTGTTCATCACGTCGCTCCAGCCGGCGCCGAACGAGCCGACGGTGCCGCCCTGCACCTGGAACCAGGTGTTCAGCGTGTTGATGGAGCCGTAGGCGAACGAGCTCTTGCCGTTGTCGCCGGGGGTGAGCACCTGGGCCAGCGCGAAACCGTCGGTCTGGGCGAGGACGCCCGCCTGCGCGATGCTGGTCCCCTGGGCGAGCATCACCCCGGTGCCGAGCAACGCCACCCGGCCGGAGGATCCGGTCAGCCCGCGTACCGTCAGGTTGGCCAGTGACGCCGAGCCGGTGCCGGTCAACTGGCCGTTCACGGTGGCACCGTTCAGCGTGCTGCCGCCGTTCGCGGTCAGCGCGCCGTTCACCGTGGCCTGGCCGGTGGTCGTGTTGCCGGTGACGTTCAGGGTGCCCCCGGTGGACAGGCTGCCGGCCTGCAGCGCCCCGGTCACGGTGGCGCTGGCCGAGGTCAGGGTGCCGGTGTTGGTGGTGCCGAGGGTGCTGGTGCCGGTCACCCCGAGCGTGCCGGAGACGGTGACGCTGGTCGGGTTGAGCACCGGGTTGGCCACCGTGATGCCGATCGAGTCGTACAGGTAGATCGGCTGGTAGCCGCCCTGCGGGCTGTCCTGGCCGGGGGAGCCGGTCATCGAGGCGGCCAGGATGAAGGTGGTGTCCCGGCTGGCCCCGCCGGGCAGCGTGCAGGTGGTGCCGGTGCCGGAGTAGATCGGTGCGGTCTGGTCCTTCTGGAACAGCTGGAAGTAGCTGCCGTTGCTCTCCCAGGCGAACCGGATCGGGGCGCCGTTGCCGAAGTCGGTGGTCGGCACGGTCGGGGTGCTCGGCGCGGTGGCCACCAGGTTCTTCAGATAGAACTGCGGCCAGGTCTTGCTCTGCGGGAAGTACGCCGCCTTGGCGGTGAACTTGGCCGGGTCCGGGTCGGTGCCCGAGGTCTCCTGGATCGCCACCTTGGCATCGCCGATGACTCCGGTCACCGTGCCGAGCACGCCGAAGACCAGGTTGTAGTTGATCAGGTAGTCGGCGCTGGAGATGCAGTTGAAGGTGAAGGTGGCATAGGCCTGGCCGGCGTCCAGGCCGCGCCACAGCTCGCTGCCGTCCTTCAGCTGGCTGGTCACCGTCCACTTGTTGGTGTTCATCGAGGAGGCCGGCGGCTGGCTGAACAGGCTCGGCGCGTCCGAGCCGACCGGCACCGCGACCACGATCTGGTTGCAGTAGACCGGGGTGGCGCCGGTGGCGCTGATGTTGACCCGGGCCTGGCTGGCGACCTGCGCGGTGCTGATCGGGATCGGCGCCGGATCGGCGGAGAAGCCGTAGCTGAGCAGGGTGGTCTGGTTGTCCTCGGGCATGACAGAAAGCTCCTTTGCGATGGGTGGATTCTCGATCGCCGGCTCAGCGGTCCAGGCTCGGTGGCGCATGCTCAGGCTTGGTCGGTCAGGTTGGTGAGGAACTGCAGGTAGCCCTCCCGCAGGCTGTTCGGCAGCGGGTTGTCCTGCGCGGTGGGCGATGCCTTGACCAGGCCGTAGCCGGTCCAGGTGCCGCCGGCCGCGTCCGGTTCCCACCAGGACCAGGTGCCGTTCTGCTCCACCGGGGTGGGGTAGACGATGGACTGCGGATAGGCCGGTTGCGCATCGCCCTCGGCCGGGGACGGACCGAGCACGGTGAGCAGCGGGCCGAGGGAGAAGTTGACCTCCATCGCCGACAGCGCCGCGTCGACGTACTGCTGCGGGATGTCGCACTGCTTGACCGGCAGGATGCCGGTGTAGGCGTGCATCGCGGCCCGGGGATCGGCCAGGACGGTCAGGTACTGGTAGGTGTTCGGGGTGAAGCTCAGCTGCAGGTAGTTGCCCGGCGTGCTGTTTCCGACCGGGCCGATCACGTCGACGTAGTCCTGCGCCGGGCTGGCCGGCGGCGCCACCGTGCTGTTGAAGGTGCCGTAGTCGGAGCCGGCGAAGTAGCCGATCACCCCGTCCTGCCGGGTGAGCTGGTCGCCCAACCGGATGCTGAACTCATAGCCGAGGAAGTCCGGCGTGGGGTGGCTGAAGGTGGCCGCCCAGCCGGTGTCGGAGATCGGGTCGCCGTCCAGCTGGAACTGCAGCCGGGTACGCAGCAGCGCCAGCGGCCGGCCGATCAGCACCGACAGGTTGGCATCGGCGCGGTTGCCCAGCGGGTCGGTGGTCCACAGCGTCTCGTCGATCACCGCCAGGAACGCGCTGAAGCCGGCCTCGGACTGCAGCTGCGGCGAGGTCAGCATGTCGTGCAGGTGCGGTGCCTGGGCGGCCACGTCGACCAGGGTCAGGCTGGTGTGCGGTGGCGGCGTCCACTGGCCGAGCTTGCTGCCGTCGGCCTGCACGTACAGCCGGAACTCGCCCAGCGCGGTGCCGTCCGGCGCGAAGACCAGGATGGAGCCGTCCAGGTGGTTGGGCAGCACCCAGCCGGAGATCGGCATCACCCCGGAATCCACTTGGTAGACCTTGGTGTCGTCGATCGCGTCGAGCAGCCGGATGTCCAGCCGGGCGGGCTGCAGCAGCCGCGGCGGCAGTTGCAGCACCGAGTTGACCTTGGGTACCACCACTTCGTCCGGCAGCAGCGCGGAGTCGATCTGCACCGGGAAGTTGGTGTAGTCGAACAGCCCGCTGGACTGGCCGGACTGGATCACGAACAGGGTCCGGCCGAACTTGTCGTAGAGGTAGAAGTCGGTGAAGTAGAAGTCGCCCTGCCGGACGCCGTGGAACGGCAGCGCCGGACCGTTCGGGAATAACGGCACGGTGTTCACCTGGCCCTGGCTGGCCGGTGGCAGCGCCAGCTGCGGCGGGACGGTGCCGTCGCCGTAGCCGGTCAGTGCGGCGACCGGGTAACCGCCGAGCTGGTCTGCGGCGGTGGGCCGGCGGAACGCCCGGCCGTCCCGCAGGCTCAGCTGCTGGCTGAACCCGGTGAGTTCCTGGGCCAGAAACTGCCAGTGGTAGACGCCGGAGATCCACTCGTCGAGCTGGGCCAGTTGGGTGGCGGTGCCGTACTGCTGGACGAACTTGTCCAGCCGGGAACCGAACACGAAGCTGGCGTGCGGGCTGAGCAGGGAGATGCCGCCGACCGCCCGCTGCTCGTTGCCCAGCGTGGACGGCACCGCGGTCAGCCGGTAGTCGGTGCCGTCGAACGTCCAGGACGGGGTTTTGTCCACCTGGAACGGCAGATAGCGGTACTGCCCGGACCACTCGAGGAACATCGGGCTCCACGGTTGCTGCCAACCGGTCAGGTTCAGCTGCGGCAGGTTGCCGAAGGAGTAGTTGGCCGGGTCGTGCGCGGTCATCACCGTCGTCAGCTGGGCCTGCTGCTGGCCGGTGGCGGCCGCGATCGCTGCCGCGTTGCCCGGGTCCAGCAGCAGGAACTCCTGCAGCAGCGGCTGCGCGGCGGCGGTCGGCACCGCGTTCAGGTTGCCGACCAGGCCCAGCAGGCGGGCCACCGCGGCGACCCCGACTTGGCCGCCTGGCGCGGTGAAACCGGTGACCAGGTCGTCGCCCGGACGCACCGCCAGCGTGCCGGTGGAGACCGCCGAGTTCGGCGGCTGCACCCCGGAGACCACCACCACCGGGTTGTTCGGCTGCCAGTACCGGGGCGCCGCGGCCGCCTTCAGGGTCTTGGCCGGATCCAGCTGCTTCGCCTTGGCGAACACGGCGATGCCGTTCAGCAGCGCCTGCTGGGCGTTCTGGGTTCCGGTCCAGTCCGGCTGCGGCACCTGCGGCAGCAGCTGCTGCACGATGCCGAACTGGGCGATCAGCTGGGCGGCGACGCTGCCGGGCTGGCCCGGATCCAGCTGGACGGCCAGTTGGCCCTGGAACTGGCCCGGATCGCCGACCCCGTCCGGCGGCTCCGGGAAGGTGTTGGCCGGATCGGACAGGTAGCCGTTCTTCAGCCAGAGCGAATGCAGTTCCCACTGCAGGCTGTACAGGTCGGCCAGTGCCGCGTCCAGGGTGGCCTGGGCCTGGTTGAGCGCGAACAGCCACTGCTGCTCGCCTTCGGTCAGCACGGTGCCGGTGCTGCCGTCGGAGGAGTTGTCGACGATGGTCCAGGAGTAGCCACCGGCCAGCGAGCCGAACCAGGCCTGCCGGATCTGCTCGTCCAGCAGCGCCTCGCCGTTGATCTCGTTCAGCTGCTGCAGGAAGTCGTACTGGAACGCCCGGAGCAGCTGCGCCTTGGCCGGATCGCCGAGCTGGTTGCCGATCAGCGCGGTGAACGCGTCGATGGTGGTGTTGCCGACCCCGACGTTGAGCTTGCCGGTGTCGCGGATCTGCTGCAGCGGGTCGGTGGCCGGCACGTCGCCGGTCCGGCTCCAGCCGACCGAGAACGCGGCGCCGTGGTAGACGCTCTGGTCGGTGGCCGTGCTGGAACCGCCGGCCAGCGCCCAGCCCAGTTGCTTGAGCAGCGCGGCGTAGGCGGTGTCGTCGGAGCCGGCCGGGGCCAGGATGTCCTGGCTCGGGTTGGAGAACCAGCCGAGCACGAAGTAGCTGAGGGTGTCGTCGTCGATGCCGGTCAGGCTGTCGTAGAAGGAGAACACCCCGAGGTTGTGGGCCAGATAGCTCGCGAACAACGGGTTGGACGGAGCCACCGCGCTGAGGAACATCGGTTGCGCGGCGCGTTCGGACCACTGGTCGAGCGGGAACGAGATGCCCAGCTGGGCGACCTGTACGGTCGTCGCGGCCGGGTTCAGCGTGGTGGCCCGGCGGATCGGGTCGGCCGAGGACCGCCACGCGGTGATCAGCCCGGGATCGGCCAGGTACATGCTGGTGTTGGCCGAGTTCGTGGTGGTGACCGCGGAGGTGTACGGGCAGTCGCTCTCCAGCACCCAGGCGGTGGCCTGCCGCTGGCTGCTGCCGTTCAGCCGGACGATCAGCCAGCGGTTCGGCACCAGTGGGTACTCGCCGGCGGCGCTGCCCGCGCTCGAGTGCCGCAGCGCGTCCGGCAGCGTCCAGCTCAGGTACACCCCGGCCTGCTGACCGCCCACCGAACGGTCCAGCGCCATCGGCTCCGGGCTCTTCCAGTGCGACAGCGCCAGGTAGTTGAACTGCCACCAGCGGAAGCTGTCCCGGGCCAGTACCGACTGGTTCACCACCAGGGCGTCCAGCTCCATCGGCACGGCGAGCGGCTGAGCAGGCATGAGATGTCCTTGTCGGATAAGGGTATTCAGCTGTTCTGGCTGGTGAAGCGGATGGCCTCGGGCGCCTTGACCATCTGCAGCGCGAAGTCGGACGGGCCGAAGTCGGTGACCGGCACCCGGGCCCTGGCCAGCGCCTGGCCGACGGTGGCCACCGCCGAGCCGACGTCCAGCACGTTGTCGCCGCCGGGACGCAGGCTGCCGGGTACCAGCTGCAACGGGGTGGCCAGCTGGGTGCCGAGCGGCACCGCCCCGCCGGACACCGGCTGGCGCATCGGCAGCCGGCCGTCGTCGTCCACCCCG
>DASUAC010000009.1:0-7467 GCA_035763985.1 Jatrophihabitans sp.
CAGACGGTCAGCTCGCCGTCCTGCCAGCGGGCGATGCTGGCGTGCGGCTCCATCGGGTTGTTGTGCAGCGCGGGCGTCCGGTAGGTGGCGTCGACCAGGTGCGCCGCGGCGGCGATCGCCTCGTCCAGCGAGCCGGTCGAGGTGTCGGCGGGGTACGCCGGGTTGACCTTCTCCGGGGTGTACAGCTGCGGGTCGTCCGGCGAGAGCACCGCCTTGTGCGGCTGCTCGTCGTACCGGACCACCAGCCGGCCGGCCGCCTCCCGGGCGGCCTCCAGTGACTCGGCCACCACCGCGGCCACCAGTTGACCCCGGTAGCTGACCCGATCGCTCTGCAGTACCGCCAGCTCGGCGTCCTCGGTCTCGCCCAGCTCCGGCGCGTTGCCGTGCCAGAGCACCGCCAGCACGCCCGGCACCGCGAGCGCGGCCGCCTCGTCCAGGCCGGTCACCGTGCCGCGCGCCACCACCGACTGCACCGGCCAGAGGTAGGCCACCCCGGCCACCTGGTACTCGTAGGCGTACCGGGCGGCGCCGGTCACCTTGTCCCGGCCCTCGGTCCGCCGGACGCCGGTGCCGATGCTGACCGGTCGCAGCTCCGTCATGACCGCAGCTCCGGGTCGCCGGCCAGCTCGGCCAGGGTGGCCACCACCAGCCGGCGGATCAGCCCGACCTTGTAGCCGTTGTCCCGCAGTGGCCGGGCCGCGGCCAGTTCGGCGTCGATGGCCCGTTCGTAGCTCTCGACGACAGCCGGTTCGCCCACCAGCGCACGCTCGGCGATGCTCGCCCGCCACGGCTTGTGCGCCACCGCGCCGAGTGCGATCCGGACGTCGGCCACCACCCCGTCGGTGACGTCCAGCGCCGCGGCCACCGAGCCGATTGCGAAGGCGTAGGACGCCCGCTCCCGCGCCTTCCGGTAGCCGGACACCGCGCCGAACGACAGCGCCGGAACCGTGACCGCGGTGATCACCTCGGCATGCCCCAGGCCGTACTCCCGATCCGGCCGGTCGTCCGGCGGCAGGTAGAACCCGGTCAGCGGCAGGGTCCGCTCGGCGTCGCCGCCCCGGACGGTCAGCTCGGCGTCCAGCGCCACCAGCGCCACCGCGAGGTCGGACGGGTGGGTGGCGACGCAGTGCTCGGACGCGCCGAGGATCGCCAGGTTGTGGTGGTCGCCCTCGATCGCCGGGCAGCCGGAGCCCGGCCGGCGCTTGTTGCACGGCTTGCTGACGTCCTGGAAGTACCGGCAGCGGGTTCGCTGCAGCAGGTTGCCGGCCGTGGTGGCCAGGTTGCGCAGCTGCCCGGACGCGCCGGACAGCAGCGCCCGGCTGAGCACCGGGTAGCCGCGGCGTACCGCCGGGTGCGCGGCCAGATCGCTGTTGCGCACGCCGGCGCCGATCCGCAGTCCGCCGTCCGGCAGTTCGCTGATCTCGTCCAGGCCGAGCCGGGACACGTCGATCAACGCGTCCGGTTGCTCCACGCCGAGCTTCATCAGGTCGGTCAGGTTGGTACCGCCGGCGAGCAGCTTGGCCCCGGGCCGATCCGCCAGCAGCAGCACCGCGGCGTCGACGTCGGCGGCCCGGTGGTAGTCGAACCGCCTCATCCGGCTGCCTGCCGGACGGCCGGGACGATGTTGGCGTACGCGCCGCACCGGCACAGGTTGCCGCTCATCCGCTCCCGGATCTCGGCCTCGGTCAGCTCCGGTTCGCCGGCCAGCCGGTCGGTGACCGCGCTCGGCCAGCCGTCGGCCAGCTCGGCCAGCATGCCGACCGCGGAACAGATCTGACCCGGTGTGCAGTATCCGCACTGGAATGCGTCGAACTCCAGGAACGCCGACTGCACCGGGTGCAGCTGCTCTCCGTCTGCCAGGCCCTCGATGGTGACCAGTTCGCTGCCGCCGGCGGCCACCGCGAAGACCAGGCAGCTGTTCACCCGGCGGCCGTCCAGCAGCACCGTGCAGGAGCCGCACTGCCCGTGATCGCAACCCTTCTTGGCGCCGGTCAGGCCGAGCCGCTCACGCAGCGCGTCCAGCAGAGTGGTGCGCGGATCGACCGCCAGCTCTCGGGCTTCGCCGTTGACGGTCAGGGACACGGTCACGTCGTCTGCGCTCATGGCTCTTTCGCGTACTGCGGGCTCGAGGCGTTCGGCTAGGCCTGCGACCACCGTACGCCGCGGGCACAGTTCGACGCGACCGGCTTGGTTCCTTGATACTGGGCAGGCCGGTCGGAGTCGAAGCCAGGCCGCAACCGGCCGACGGCGAAAGGGGAGTGGGGATGAGGCTCGGCTTGCCGGACCAGATCGAGGTGTGCCTGTTCGACCTGGACGGGGTGCTGACCGACACCGCATCGGTGCACGCGGCGGCCTGGAAGCACATGTTCGACGATTTCCTGCGCGGCCGGGACGGCGCGGACTTCCGGCCGTTCGACCCGCACGACGACTACGACAACTACGTCGACGGCAAGCCCCGCGAGGACGGCGTGCGTGATTTCCTGCGGTCGCGGGGAATCACCTTGCCGGACGGCCGGCCGGACGACGGGCCGGAGCAGAACACCGTGTACGGATTGGGCAATCGCAAGAACGCCGAGGTGCAGCGGCGGATCGCCGAGCAGGGGGTGAAGGTGTTCGAGGGCTCCCGGCGGTACCTGCAGGCGGCGGCGGATGCCGGCCTGCGCCGGTTCGTGGTGTCCTCCAGCGCGAACACTGCCCTGGTGCTGCGAGTGACCGGGCTGGCCGAGCTGGTGGAGGGCCGGATCGACGGGGTCACCCTGGCCGAGAAACACATACCCGGCAAGCCGAAACCGGATTCGTTCCTGGCCGGCGCGGCGCTGGCCGGGGTGCCGCCGGCCCTGGCGGTGGTGTTCGAGGACGCGCTGGCCGGGGTGGCCGCGGGTCGGGCCGGCAACTTCGGCTGCGTGGTCGGGGTGGACCGGGTCGGCCAGGCCGAGCAGTTGCGGGCGCACGGCGCCGACGTGGTGGTCAAGGATCTGGCGGAACTGCTCGGGGACGCCCGGTGATCCGCGACCCGCGGTTCCCGGCCGAACCGTGGCACGTCCGCGAACTGGGGCTGAAACTGGCCACCCTCGCCCAGGCCGAATCGGTTTTCGCCTTGTCCAACGGGCACATCGGCGTGCGCGGCAACCTGGACGAGGGCGAGCCGTACGGGCTGCCGGGCACCTATCTGAACTCCTTCTACGAGCAGCACCCGCTGCCGTACGCCGAGGCCGGCTACGGGTATCCGGAATCCGGCCAGACCATCGTGAACGTGACCAACGGCAAACTGATCCGGCTGCTGGTGGACGACGAGCCGTTCGACCTGCGGTACGGGCAGGTGCTGCATCACGAGCGAATCCTGGATCTGCGCGGCGGCGTGCTGCGCCGGGTGGTGGAGTGGGCCTCGCCGGCCGGCCAGGTGATACGGGTGCGGTCGACCCGGCTGGTGTCGTTCACCCAGCGGGCGATCCTGGCCGTCCACTACGAGGTGGAGGCGGTCGGCGACCCGGCCCGGGTGGTGCTGCAGTCCGAACTGGTCGCCAACGAGTCGGTGCCCACGGCCGGCGGCGATCCGCGGGTGGCCGCGGTGCTGGAACGGCCGCTGGAGGCCGAGGACCAACTGCAGGACGGCAACCGCTCGATGCTGGTGCACCGGACCCGGCAGAGCCGGCTGCGGATGGCGGCGGCCGCCGACCACCTGATCGACTGCACCGGTTCGGTGAGCGTGCACAACTTCCTGCAGCCGGACTGGTCCCGCACCACGATCGGCACCCAGTTGCAGCCGGGGCAGCGGCTGCGGCTGACCAAGTTCGTCGCCTACGGCTGGTCCAGTGAGCGTTCGGCGGCCGCGCTGCGCGACCAGGTGGACGCCGCGCTGGCCGCGGTGCTGCACACCGGGTGGGACGGCCTGGTCGACGAGCAGCGGGAGTACCTGGCCGAGTTCTGGGACGGCGCCGACGTCGAGGTGGACGGCGACGTGGAGGTGCAGCAGGCGGTCCGGTTCGGGCTCTTCCATGTGCTGCAGGCGGGTGCCCGGGCCGAGGGCCGGGCGATCGCGGCCAAGGGCCTGACCGGGCCCGGCTACGACGGCCATGCATTCTGGGACACCGAGTCGTTCGTGCTGCCGGTGCTCACCGCGACGCTGCCGGGCGCGGTGGCCGGCGCGCTGCACTGGCGGCAGTCAACCCTGGACCTGGCGATCGGCCGGGCACAGCTGCTCGGCCTGGCCGGCGCGGCGTTCCCCTGGCGGACGATCCGCGGCGAGGAGTGCGGCGCGTACTGGCCGGCCGGCACCGCCGCCTTCCACGTCAACGCCGACATCGCGCTGGCGGCCGTCCGGTATCTGCAGTGGACCGGTGACCAGCAGTTCCGGCGCGACTGCGCGCTGCCGCTGCTGGTGCACACCGCGCGGCTCTGGCTGTCACTCGGCCACTTCGGCGCCGACGGGCGCTTCCACATCGACGGCGTCACCGGCCCGGACGAGTACAGCGCGCTGGTGGACGACAACACCTATACCAACCTGATGGCCGCCCGGAACCTGCGCTACGCCGCGCTGATCGCCCAGCAGTTGGTCGCCGATGCCGAGCAATTCGGCGTCACCCGGGCCGAGACCGAGCGCTGGCTGGCTGCGGCCGACGCGATCGCGGTGCCGCACGACGACACCGGCATGCCGGAGCAGTTCCGCGGTGCCACCCGGGCCGAGTCGTGGGATTTCCAGACCTCGGCCGAGCTCGCCGAGTACCCGCTGCTGCTGCACCGGCCGTACTTCGACATCTACCGCAGGCAGGTGGTCAAGCAGGCCGACCTGGTACTGGCCCTGCACTGGTGCGGCGACTCGTTCAGCTGTGCGGAGAAGGTGGCCGGATTCTCCTACTACGAGCAGTTCACGGTGCGCGATTCGTCGCTGTCGGCCTGCACCCAGGCGGTGGTGGCGGCCGAGGTCGGGCAGCTGGAACTGGCGCACGACTACGTGCGGGAGGCCGCCCTGATGGACCTGGAGGATCTCGAGCACAACACTCGGGACGGGGTGCACGTGGCCTCGCTGGCCGGTGCCTGGCTGGGCCTGGTCTGCGGCTTCGGCGGCCTGCGCGACCACGAGGGCAACCTGACGTTCGCGCCGCGGCTGCCGACCAAGTTGAGCCGGCTGGAGTTCGCCGTGCGGTGGCACGGCTGCAAGGTGCGGGTACGCGCCACCGCCGACCGGGTGCGCTACTCCCTCGACCAGCCGGACCATGCCTCGGTCACCATCGGCCACTACGGCCAGGCGCACATCCTGACCGGGGGCACGCCACTGGAACTGGACGTGCCGGAGCTGCCGGACCCGGGACCGCGGCCCGAGCAGCCGGCCGGCCGGGCCCCGATCAGCTAGGACTCAGCACCGCGCTCGCTGTCGCCTCGCGACGCGCCTGCGACGCTCTCGGTGTCGCCTTCGGTGGGGGATCACCGGTGCCGGATCGGTTCCCCCCGTCCAATCCGGCACCGGCTGCCAGGCGGTGCCGCTGATCGCGAGCAACCGGCATACCCTCGGCGGAGGGCAGTGGCGCCGTACTCATGCCCGGGCCGCGGACTGGCCAGGTTCATCCCCCCGAATGAGAGTGCTGACGCCACCGCTCACTTCCGTCTTCAGCTATGAGCGGGCGGCGTACGGCCTGATACCTCTGCGGGCAGAGTTTTTTCGGCGACCCGGCGGCGACCGTCCGGTGTGTGTCAGCACACGTCCGATAGGCCGGTTTGTGCTGCGGGGAGATGTATCAGATTCGGCGTGCAAATCTCTGATCGAACGAAGGAGGAGGTCTTAGGCTCACAACAGCTCCGGTCATCCCGGGCCGAGCGCCGAGAGCTGAGTCTGGAATCTGGATGGCTGCCATGATCAACGCCGAAGCCGAACAGGGCACGCTCGCTAGCCGGGCGGGTGATGTGTTCGAACGCTACCGTGCCGGCGAGGCAGCCGCGATGGGCGACCTGGTCGCCCTGCTCACCCCGATTCTCTGGCACACCGTGCGCGCTCAGCGGCTGGACCGGGAATCCACCGAGGACGTACTGCAAACCACCTGGCTGGCCCTGGTCGGACATGCCGAGTCGATCAGCGATCCGCGGGCGGTGCTGCAGTGGATGCTGGTGGCGGCCAAGCGGGAGGCCTGGCGGGTACTGCGCGGTCAGTCCAGGCAGACCCCGGCCGAGATCGAAGAGGACGCGATGGCAACCCCGGACAGCCAGCTGCCGGAGAACGTCACGCTGCGCGATGCCGAGCAGCGACTGCTCTGGTCGCACATCGCGACGTTGCCCGAGCGGTGCCGGGAGCTGTTACGGGTGATCGCC
This sequence comes from Jatrophihabitans sp., assembly GCA_035763985.1. Lineage (GTDB taxonomy): Bacteria > Actinomycetota > Actinomycetes > Mycobacteriales > Jatrophihabitantaceae > Jatrophihabitans_A. The sequence goes on from DASUAC010000009.1 coordinate 6,301, forward strand.
TTTGCCGACCGACCTGACTACGCCGAACTTGCCCGCGCGTTGCGGATGCCGGTCGGCAGCATCGGCCCGACCCGCGGCCGGTGCCTGGCGAAGCTTCGTGCTTCTTTGACCGCTGATGCTCGATGGGAGCCTCGATGAACACTTCCGGCATACCACGAGAGGAATCGTGGGAGTCGCTGGCCGACGAGCCGTTGGACGCCCATGACGCGCGCATCCTGTCCCGGGTCGCTCAGCTGTACCGGGAACTCGACCCGGTGCCGGCGGATCTGGTGGAACGGCTGCAGTTCGCCATCAGCCTGGACGCCCTGGAAGTGGAACTGGCCGAGCTGCAGCTGAGCTCGGACGAGCTGTTCGCGGCCCGCGCCGAGCCGGCCAGCGCGGTCAAGACCCTCACCTTCACCAGCGACAGCCTGACCACCACCGTCAACATCAGCTCGGACGGCCCGGACCGGATCCGGATCGACGGCTGGATCGTCCCCGGCGGCGCCAGCATGGTCGAGCTGCACCAAGGCAGCCTGGTCCGCCAGGTCCCGGCCGACGAGGACGGCCGGTTCGTATTCACCGACGTCGAGCATGCGCTGACCCGGTTCCTGATCCGACCGCAGTCCGCGGACGCACTGCCGGTCGCCACTCCTGCCGTGGAAATCTGATTCGGCCCTGCCCCCTGGTGCGAATCACTCACTGACGTCGGCGTGGTCGGTTCGCCGACACGCCGGGTCTGCGACTGAGATGAGGTCACGATGAGCCCAGATGCGAACGGTCACGCCGGCCGGCCGACCCGCAAGGAACCGAGCCTGAACCCACCGCGGTACGTGCTGAGCCGGCACGGCGGCCGGGTGCTCGATCCGGAGAACGCGGTGCGCAGCGCCAACCAGCCGGCGGTCCGGCCGACGGTGTACGTGGGCGGCCAGCTGCTGGTCCGGGACCGGGATCTGGACACCGTACGGCCGTTGCTGGCGCCGGTGCTGGAGCGGCTGCAGCTGCGTGCCCGGTACCTGCCGATCGACCAGGAGCTGCACCGGCTGGCCGAGCGGCACGGCCTGCAGGAGCTGGCCGGCAAGATCCTGCTGCACCGGATCGCGCTGGCCAACGCCGACGACGAGCCGTCCGCGCCGCCGGATGCCTGGGTGGTGCTGCAGGAGTACCGGGCGCAGTTCCACAGGGGTG
>DASUAC010000010.1:0-9721 GCA_035763985.1 Jatrophihabitans sp.
GGAAGCCGGCCGCTACGCGGCGTTCCTCACCCCGCAGGCTCCCAGCGAGCCGACCCCGTTGACGGCGGTACCGTCGGCGGCCGAGCTGAGCTCGCTGCCCGGCGTGGTGGAGGCCGGGGTGAACTATGCGGTCGGTGAAACCCCGAACTCCCAGGACGGCAGCCGCGGCGGGACGTTGGCCCGGCTGGTCGCGGTCGCCGACCGGCCGGAGTCGCTGGTGGAGCTGTCCGCTTCGCTCGCCGGCGACGGCTATTTCAGCTACGCCGGCGCCGGCGGCGATTCCGGCTACGCCGGCTCCGGCGGCGATTCCGGCTATGCCGGCTCCGGCGGCGGGCATGGCTGACACCGGCGCGCTGGCGGTCGTCCCGGCCGGATTGTCCGGGCAGCTCGCCCGGTTGCTGCCCGACCGGGGCCCGCGCCGGGTGCTGGCGCTGGCGACCGGGGTCAACTCCGTCGGCAACGGCATGTTCATGACCAGCATCGCGCTGTACCTGACCCGCTCGGTGGGCCTGCGCGCGGTCGAGGTGGGGCTGGCGCTGGGCATCGGCGCGGTGATCGGGCTGGTCGCCGGCATCCCGGTGGGCAACCTGGCCGATCAGCACGGCCCGCGCGAGACGTACCGGCTGACGCTGCTGGTCGAGGCAGCCGCGATGGCCGGTTTCGTGCTGGTGCACAACCTGGCGTCGCTGATCGTCGTGATCGGCGCGGTCGAACTCGCCTCCTCGGCCAGCAAGGCCGCGCGGGCGCCGCTGATCCGCGGGTTCGGCGGCGGCAACCCGGTTGCCTATCGCGGCTACCTGCGCTGCGTGACCAACCTGGGTATCGCCCTCGGCGCGCTGGCGGCCGGCTTTGCGCTGCAGCTCGACACCCGGACCGGCTACCTGTCGTTGCTGCTCGGCAACGGCGTGACCTTCCTGCTCTGCTCGGCGATCGTCTGGCGGCTGCCGCACCTGCCGCCGGTCGTCCGGCCCGCCGAGGCGGCGCGCTGGCAGGCGCTGCGGGACCGGCCGTTCGCCGTGCTGACCGCCCTGAACGGCGCGTTGGCCGTGCAGTACTCGGTGCTCACCTTCGCGATCCCGCTCTGGGTGGTCGGCCACACCCACGCACCGCGGTGGACGGTCAGCGCCGCCCTGATGCTGAACACCCTGATCGTGGTCGTCCTGCAGGTACGGGCCAGCCGCGGCGTCGACTCCCCGGACGGCGCCGCTCGCGCGCTGCGCCGGATGGGGTTGACGCTGCTGATCGGGTTCGCCCTGATCGCCTGGACCTCCGCGCTGCCGGCCTGGGCGGCGATCGGGATGCTGCTCGGCGCGGTGGCGCTGTGCACCCTCGGCGAACTCTGGTACGCCGCCGCCGGTTTCGAGATCAGCTACGGGCTGCCCGCACCGCACGCGCAGGGGCAGTACACCGGCGTGTTCAACATCGGCCTCGGCGTCGGCACGGCGTGCTCGCCGGCGGTGCTCAGCCTGCTCTGCCTGAGCTGGGGCCGGCCGGGCTGGTGCACGCTCGGGCTGCTGATGCTGCTGCTCGGCCTGGCCACCGGCTGGACGATGCGCTGGGCGCAGCGGACCCGATCGGTCAGTAGCTGATGCAGACGCTGCGCCACTCGGTGTAGAAATCCCATACCTGGTCGGAGCATTCCGGCGGGCCGTACTGCGAGTTCTTCGTTCCCACGTGCGGCAGGTGCGGATAGGCCCCGACGCCCGGCCGGTTCAGGTGCAGCATGCCCACCTCGACCTGCTCCAGCATCCGGAAGGCCAGCGAGACGTCCCGGGTGAACACCGCGGCGGCCATTCCGTACTGCACCGAGTTGACGATCGCCAGCCCGTCCGCCGGGCCGGAACAGCTGATCACCGAGAGCACCGGGCCGAACAGTTCCTCCTGGGCGATCCAGTCCGACGGCTGGACGCCGTCCAGCACCGTCGGCTGCAGGAAGTGCCCCCGCACCCCCGGCAGCACCGGACGGCCGCCGCCGGTGCGCACTACGGCGCCGTCCCGGACCGCCCGTTCGATGCCGGCCAGGCAGCTGACCAGCCGCTCCTCGCTGATCAGCGGACCGAGCTGCGCCGCCGGGTCGGTGCCGGGCCCGATCCGGAGCGCGGCGGCCCGCTCGACCAGCCGGTGCACCAGCGCGTCGTGCACGGCCGCGTCCACGACGACCCGGCTGGTCGCCGAGCAGCGTTGCCCGGCCTGGCCGAAGGCGCCGGCGACGATGGCATCGGCCGCCGCGTCCAGATCGGCGTCGGCCAGCACCAGCGCCGCATTCTTGCCGCCCATCTCCAGTTGGGTACGCAGGAAACGCGGCGCACCGGCCTGATGGATCTGCCGGCCCACCGCGAGTGACCCGGTGAAGGAGATGCCGGCCACCCGCTCGTCGGCCACCATCGCCTCGCCGGCCAGCCGGTCGCCGAGGACGAGGTTGAGCACCCCGGCCGGCAGCCCGGCCTCGGCGAAGCTGTCGACCAGCAGCGCGGCGGTCAGCGGGGTCAGCGGGGACGGCTTCAGCACCGCGGTGCAACCGGAGACCAGCGCCGGGCCGATCTTCCAGGCCGGTATCGCCAGCGGAAAGTTCCAGGGCGTGATCAGCCCGACCACCCCGATCGGGGCGCGCCGGGTGAACGCGAGCGTCCGCGGGTCGTCCGCCGGCAGGGTCGCGCCGGCCAGCCGCCGGCCGGCGCCGGCCGCGTAGTGCAGCACCTCGATCGCGCGGGCCACCTCGCCGCGCGCCTCGGCGGCCACCTTGCCGTGCTCGCGCACGATGGTCCCGGCGAATTCCGCGGCGCGGTCCTCGACGATCCGGGCCGCCCGCTGCACCAGCGCACCCCGGGCGATCGGGCCGAGCGCCTGCCAGTCCCCGAGCGCCCGGCCGGCGGCCGAGATCGCGGCGGCCACCCCGGCGGCCGAGGTGTCGGCACAGACACTGACCTGATCCTCGAGGTCCGCCGGGTTGGCGTTCTGCCGCAACTCCCCCGGGCCGGGCGGGCACCAGGCACCGCCGATGAAGTTGCCGACCTCCGCCGAGCCACCACGGCGCGGCGGCTGGAGCAGTACGGTCATGGCGCTCCTCGTCAGCTCGACTCGTATTCGGCGGCCAGCACGTCGTGCCGATGCTGCGCCTGCAGCAGCCCGTCCATGTGCTGCAGGGCGAAGACCTCCTTCAACGACGCGATGCTGCCCTCGATGCCCGACGTGGTGCCGGCCGCGGCGATCTCGTGCATGACCTCGCGCATCGCGCTGATCGAGCCGCGCAGCGCCTGGTTGGCATAGATCACCGCACCGAACCCGCGCTCGCGAAGTTCGGTCGTGGTGACGTGCGAGTAGGTGGTCGGGATGACGATGACCGGCAGCACGCCCTGGTACTGCTCGCGGAAGGTGAACACCTCGTCCGGCCGGTTCAGCTTGGAGTGGATCACCAGGGCATCGGCACCGGCCCGTTCGTACGCGTGCGCCCGGCGCAGTGCCTCGGCCATGCCGGCGCCGGCGATCAGCGCCTCGACCCGGGCCACGATCACGAAGTTGCGGTCCCGGCGGGCCTCGGCGGCCGCGGTGACCTTGGCCGCGAAGTCCCCGATCGGCGCCAGATCCTGCTGGCCCGCGGCGAAGCTGTTCAGCTTCGGAAACTGCTTGTCCTCGATGCAAACGCCTGCGATGCCGCGGGATTCGTAGCTGCGCACCATGTGGATCACGTTGCCGACACCGCCGAAACCGGAATCGCAATCGGCCAGCACCGGTATCTCGACCGACTCGGCCAGATGCGCGGCTGCCTCCAGACATTCCGACATCGACAGGATGTTCGCGTCCGGCAGGCCGCGGCTCGCCGAGATCTCCAGCCCACTGGCCCAGATCGCGTCGAAGCCGGCGTCGGCCCCCAGCCGGGCGCTCAGCGGGCTGTGCGCGCCGATCATGCGGGTGAGCTCGGGGGCGTGCAGCGAGTCCTGCAACATCGAGGGTTTGGACATGTGACTGGCCTTTTCCTTTCTCGGCTGCACATCCTCGCAAGGATGCGCGGCGTGGTTCAGTTGAGCGCCGGCTGCAGCCGCTCGACGAGCTGTCGCGGGCTGAGCTGTACCCGTTGCCCGATACCGCCTCGTCGCGGTTCGGTGAGCACGTGCAGCAGGGTCGGGGTGCCGGCCGGCTCGGCCTCGGCGAGTTCAGCCGGCTGCTCGATCCGGATCGCGCTGCGATAACCGGCCGCCAGAGCGAGTGCCACGAAATCGGCGCGCTGGGTGGTGGCCTGGCCGCCGGTGCTCTCGTGCATGCCGTTGTCGCACACCACGTGGATCAGCCTCGGCCGGGCCGCCGCAACCATCGGCAGCACGCCGAGGTTCATCAACAGCGATCCGTCCCCGTCGATCGCGATAACCATGAGCCGCGGGTGGATCGAGGCGATACCGAGCGCGATCGGCGCGGCCATCCCCATCGAACCGACGAGGTAGAAGTTGCCCGGCCGGTCCCCGGCGTTGTACAGCTCCCGGCTCGGATAACCGCAGCTGGAGACGACGCAGGCGTCCGGATGGCGCGCGAGCAGCTGTCGCGCCACCGCCGCCAGGGTCAGCGCCATCAGAGCTGATCCCGGACGATCAACGCCGTGCAGCGTTGCCGGCGGTTCATGGTCTCGATCGCCGCGGTCGTCGAGGCGCGCGCCTCGGCCGGGTCGAGGACGACGTAGGGCAGCTCGAACAGGTCCAGCAGGTTGGTCAGCTCCCGCCCGATGACCTGATGCTCCACCGCATCGGTGTCGTCGTGGCCACGCCAGCTGACGATCAGCAGGGTGGGCACGTCATAGATCAGGTTGAACGAGGTGAGCACGTTCAGGCAGTAGCCCAGGCCCGAGTTCTGCATCAGCGTCACCGCCCGCCCGCCGGCCACCGCGGCGCCCGAGGCGACCCCGAGCGCGGTGTCCTCCCGCGGCGCGGGCAGGTACCGCAGCGCCGCGAGGTCGGCGTCGGGTTCCTCCAGCAGCGCGAAGGCTCCCTTGAGCAGGCTGCACGGCACCCCGGTGGCGAGGGTGAAGCCGGCCTCCACCAGGGTGAGCAGCAGGTCGTAGGCGACGGTGCGGGTCTGGGTAGGTGCTGTCACTTTCGCACTCCTCGTGGGACGGACGGGTGGGGCGTCAGGTCGTCGCCAGTTCCGGGCGGGCACGGGCGGTCAGCCCGAACTCGGCGCAGAACCGCTGCAGATCCTCGGCGGAGGTGGCGTCGAACGGCTCGACCCCGAGACCGTCCCGCAGGCGTTGCCGAGCGGCCAGCACGTTGCGGTACGGCACCGCGTGCGCCACCGGCAGGTCGAGCTGCTGTTCGGCCAGCCAGGTGTGCGCGCCGAGCGAGGCCATGGTGTCGGAGGGCACCAGCACCAGGGCGCAGGCGGCCTGCCGCAACGCCGGATCGGCCAGCAGCGCGGGGATGCCCGCCGCCCACAGGTCACCGCCGAGTTCGGCGACGATCACCTCGCTGCCGGCGGCAACCAGCCGGTCGACCAGGTGGTGCGCCGCGGCCACCACCACGCTGCCGTCGTGGCCGTAGGTCGTCGCCAGCCCGGCGTCCACGAAGTCGGCGGCGCACACCGCACCGGCGTCGGCCAGCGTCAGCAGGTCACGCAGCCGGCCGGTACCGGCGAGTTTCGTCACCCCGACCCGGAACTCGCGGGCGAGGTGGTGCACCAGTGCGGCGGCGAAGGTGGTCTTGCCGACCTCGGCCGCGGTGCCGCCGACGAAGACGATCGGGCAGTTGCCGGCAGGTTCCGGTCCGGCCTTCGGCGTCAGCGCCAGGCCGGTCCGGCCGTCGTGCAGCAGGCCGATCAGTTCCAGCCGGGTCGGCGGGCCGAGGAAGCTCGGCGAACACTCGGTAATCCCGACCACGCCGCCGGCCGCGAGCAGGTCCGCACGGCAGCCGTGGCCGACCGGCAGGCCGTCCGCCGGCACTCCGCCGACCAGGGACGTGCTCGACTGCCGGTTCCCCAGCACCGCGACCAGCTCGTCGCCGGCCCGCAGCCGCACCTCGCGGCCGGACGGGATCTCGACGCGGGGATAGCAGCCGACCTCCAGCACCCGGGCCAGTACCAGGTCACCGCTGCGGCCGATGCCGGGCCGGATCCGGTAGTCGGCCGGCAGCGCGCCCGCCCCGCGGGTGCAGCTGGTCACCACTCGGCTCATGACGCCGGCCCCCGGGACGGCGTGGCGTCAGTCGCCATCGAGGGCGACCAGTTGCACCGAGGTGACGTTGCGCTGCTCGACCTCACGCAGTGATGCCACCGCATTGTCCAGTGACTCGGCCGCGCTGCGGCTGCCTTCACCGGTCATCAGCGCGGCCAGCTCGGCCTGTAGCCGCGCGACCGCGTCGGCGACCCCGTGCTGCGGTGCCGCGACCTGTTGCTGCGGCGCCGCGTCGGCGACCTCGTGCTGCGGCGCCGCCTCGGTGGCCGGTTGGGTGTCGTCGGTCATGCACGTGCCTTTCTGATGAAGGGGATCTGCGCCCTCAGCCGACCGTGACGCTCCACAGCTCGCGGTCGTTCGTCCGCAACTCGCCGTCCTCGAGCCGTTCGCCGACGATCTTGCGGCGGCCGTGGGCGAACCGGTTGTTGTCGAGGATCAGCAGGTCGCCGGCGTCCATCGCGAACTCCGCCTGGTACTGCGGATCGTCGCTGGAATCGAGCAGGTAGTGCAGCGCCTGCTGATAGGCCGGGAAGTCCTCGATGGTGTCGGCGATGGCCGCGGCCTTGGCGCGCATGTCCTGCTTGAGCCGTACCCCGACGTCGAACCGGTCCTGGGCGTCGGGCAGCTGGTACAGCAGCGGTGAGTCGGACACCTCTTCGCGTACGTTGTCGGCCTGGAAGCTGACCGGTGTGCTGCACAGCCGGCCGAAGTGCGGTTCGAAGATCTCGGGTTCCCGGGTCGCGAGCTGGCTGAACATCGACTGCCAGCTCAGCACGATGGACTCGCCCCGTTCACCGGCCGCCGTGTCCCGCCAGCCGGGGTCGACCATCAGCATCGCGAAGTACGCCGGCCGGGGCGCCCGCCAGGACCGGGCCGAGTGCGGGCGCAGCGCGCCGGAGACGTAGTGCACCGACTGGGTGCTGACTTCCGCCTTGCGCTTGTACCGCACGCGGTTGATCTTCGGGTTCGGCGCGTCCTTGGCCAGGTTGCTCTTGGACGAGTAGTTGTCCAGCGGTTCGCCGAACGCCGAGAGGAACTCCAGGTAGGCGTCGGCGTCGACCGGAAAGCCGCGCACCAGGCAGATCCGGCGCCGGGCCAGTTGTGCCGCCGCCCTGGCCGCAGCCTCCGCGACGGACAGCCCGGAGGCCTGGACGGCCTCGTCCTGGATGGTGGCGGACAGCCGGGTGTCGGTGACTGCGGTCATCGCACATGCCTTTCTGCGTCGGGGAAATCTGCGTCGGTAGAGATCAGGCGGGGGCCGGTTCGCGGGCGGCCCGCCGCTGGTACTCGGCCGCCTCGGCCAGGTCGTGTCCGGCCCGGGCGAGCAAGGATGCGAACGTGATCAGGGTGAGCGGGTCGGCCGCCGCGCTGTCGGCGTCGGCGCGCAGCAACTCGATCGCCTCCTCGGCCTTGCCGTGGCGGGCGAGGAAATCGGCGAACTCGGCGCGCAGCTGCGGTTGATCCTGGTTGGCGGCCAGGCTCTGCCGGTAGAAGATCTCGGCCAGTGCCGGATCCTGCAGGCCACGGTCGGTCAGCGCGGCGAGCTTGCCGAGCGTGTACGCGTGCTGCGGTCGTCCGGCCAGCGCCCGCAACATCAGCTTCCGGGCCGCGGTCAGGTCGGCATGCCGTTCCCATTGCAGCATCGCGTAGTTGCACAGCGTCCTCGGGTGGTTCGGATCCAGCGCCAAGGCCTGCCGGTACCGCTGCTCGGCGTACTCGGGATCCGCCAGTTTGTGCTGTGCGTACAAGGCGAAGTTGCTGTGCACCCGGGCGTACCGGGTCTGCGGCCGGATCGGCCGGCCGGCCGCCCGTTTCCGGTCGTCCGGGCTCCAGTGGATCTTCTCCGTCCAGAGCGCCAGCAACCGCAGGTCGTCCGCGTGCTCGGGATACCGCCGGCGCATCCCGGCCAGGTCGAACGGATCCGGCCGGGCCGCCAGGTAGCCGAACCGCGCCATGGTGTCCCACTCCGAGAGCGTGATGAGCTCCTTGAGCTCCTCCGGGTACGCGGGCCTGGTCGAGGTCGCGTTGACCCGCCCGCCGGTATCCAGCACCGCCGGGTCGTACGGTTCGCCGATCAGGTCGAGGAAGCGGGCGAGGTCGGCGGCCAGCGTCTCCTGCCGGCCGACGAAGTCGATCTCGTCCTCGGGGCCGCCGGTGTAGGAGGTGTAGATGTTGCCCAGCGCTCCCGGCAAGGTGGACACGGCCAGTCGCACGAAGGTCTCGAAGTCCTCGCTGCGGCAGTGTTCGTCCAGGGCGTACCGGGGCCGCCAGCCACGCTCCATCCGGTAGGCCCAGTACGAGCGGTACCAGTCGATCGGATCCCGGACGAACGCGCCGACGGCCGAGTAGCCGGAACGGTCGAAGTGCTGCAGCAGATCGTGTTCACGCATGGCCGGATCGCCCACCTCGGCAACGTCCAGGCCGAGCTCGGCAACCTTGGCCCTGATCCAGCTGCTGCCGGTCTTCGGGACCAGCAGCAACAGGGCGTTGCTACGACGGAACAGCAGTGCCATGACGGGCTCCGGATATCAGCGCATGCTCTGCGGCCGGGGTGTGGAACAGCCGCACGGTGGGTTCTTCGAAGGCAGCCTGGTCCGAGGCGTCAGCGATCTCGGACGGGTCGAGCCCGGACAGTTCCCGCAGCAGGAACTGGCTGATCAGGGATTCGTAGCGGCGCCGGTTGGCTGCCGAGACGATCTCGTGTCCCTCGTTCAGGAACATCGCCAGGGTGGCGGTGCGACCGGCCCGGGCCATCGCGAGCAGCAGCTCGCTGGACATCCGCGCCGGCACCCGGCTGTCGTTGGCGCCGTGCAGCAGCAGCACCGGGCAGTCGATGCCCGCCGCGACCGTCACCGGCGAGCAGTTCAGCAGGTCCGCGCGCTGGTCCGGCTGGGCCGGGTCGCCGATCCGGCGCCGCAACATCGGCGCCGCGCTGCGCCAGAACGGCGGTGGCGCCTCGACGAACGCCACCAGGTCGGTCACCGGCGAACTGGCGATCACGCAACGCAGCCGCAGCGCGGAGGTGGCGGCCAGCTGCAGCACCGCGTAGCCGCCGTAACTGCCGCCGAAGAGGGCGATCCGGTCCGGGTCGGCGATGCCGGCGCCGATCGCCCAGCCGATGGTGTCGGCCAGGTCGGCCTGCATGGCCTTACCCCATTGCCGATCGGCGGCATTGACCCAGCCGGTGCCGAAACCGGTCGAGCCACGGAAGTTCGGTTCGACCACGGTGTAGCCGAGCTCGGTCAGCCGGCTGCGGCGCTCGGCGTACTCCCAGCGCACCCGGCGCCAGGGGCCGCCGTGCACCAGCAGCACCATCGGCTGCGGGCCCGGCCCGGCACCGGTGGGCTGACTGAGGTAGCCGGGCGCGGATCCCCCGTCCCGCAACGGAATGTCGATCGGGGTGCAGCGCAGCGCGGCCACCGGGTGGCCCGGCCGGCGCTCGGCCAGCAGCCGGCAGCGGTCCGGCCCGGTCCGGTGGACGAAGTACCGGTCCGGACGGCACGGGTGCCGCACCGACACCAGCCAGACCCGGCCGCCGGCCCGCCGTTCCAGCACCGTCGGCTCCGCGCC
>DASUAC010000011.1:0-2512 GCA_035763985.1 Jatrophihabitans sp.
CACCCCGGTCGCCACCAAGGCGTCCAGGTGCCGGCGGATCGCGGCCGGGGACAGCTGCAACCGTTCGGCCAGTGCCGCCGCGGTCTGCGGGCCGGATTGCTGCACCGACCGGGCCACCGCGTCGCGGGTGCGGCCGTCGGAGCCACCGCCCCGGACGGTGTCGGCGCTCTCCCGAGCGCTCTCGGTGCCCACGATTTTCACAAGACAAGTATGACGTATTTCTCCGCGCAGTTCACCCCCGGCCCGCCGGTGCGTCGTCGGTCACGCTGCCCGGTAGGTTGCGGGCATGCTGTATCGGGCCGCCGAACTGCTCGTGTCGCCGGTGCTGCGTGCGTATTTCCGGCCGACGGTAACCGGAGCCGAGTACGTACCCCGCACCGGCTCGGGCATCGTGGCCGCCAATCACCTGTCCGCCTCCGACGAGGTTTTCACCCCGATCACCGCCCGGCGGCAGGTGGTCTACTTCGCCAAGGCGGAGTACTTCACCGCCCGCAGCCTGCGCGGCCGGCTGATCGGCTGGGTGTTCACCGAGTTCGGCCTGGTCCCGGTGGACCGGGACAACCCCCGGGCCGCCGCCGCCACCATCGACACCGGCGCGGAGCTGCTGGCGGCCGGCAAGCTGCTCGGCATCTACCCGGAGGGCACCCGGTCACCGGACGGCCGGCTGCACAAGTTCCGTACCGGGGTCGCCCGGCTGGCGCTGCGGACCGGAGCGCCGGTGATCCCGGTCGGGCTGGTCGGCACCGACCAGGTGCTGCCGGCCGGCGAGCGGCGCTGGCGCCGGGTGCCGCTGGAGGTGCACTACGGCGCGCCGTTGAGCTTCGCCGGTCGGGCCGAGGACGAGCGGTCCAGCCGGGCGCTGCGCGAGGTGACCGAGATCATCCGGGAGGCGGTGCAGAAGCTGTCCGGTCAGGACTATGTGGACAGCTACGGCAGCGCGGTGAAGGCTTCCGAAGGCGACAGCGAGTGAGCACCGCAGGCACGAAGTGTCGAGGAGCGGAGCGACCGCGGAGCCGAGAGAGAGGACCATTCTGAGGCCCGTCATCGCCAGTGGGACGAGTACCTAGACTCGAGGCGTGCCCGCTGCCGCCGTCGAGCTCGACGGCCTCGTCAAACGCTACGGTGACCGCACCGCGGTGGCCGGCGTTTCGCTCCGGGTGCGCCGCGGCGAACTGCTGGCGTTGCTCGGCACGAACGGCGCGGGCAAGACCACCATCATCGAGATCTGCGAGGGTTTCCGGTCCCCGGACGCCGGCACGGTCCGGGTGCTCGGCCTGGATCCGATCGCGGACGCCGCCGCGCTGCGGCCCCGGGTCGGCGTGATGCTGCAGGACGGCGTCGGCGGCTACACCGGTGCCCGGGCCCGGGAGCTGCTGGAGCTGTTCGCCGGCTACGCCGCGCACCCGCAGGACGTCGACGAGCTGCTGGCCCTGGTCGGGCTGACCGAGCACGCCCGCAGCCCGGTCAAGCGGCTCTCCGGTGGCCAGCAGCAGCGACTGTCGCTGGCCATGGCGCTGGTCGCCCGGCCCGAACTGCTGTTCCTGGACGAGCCGACCACCGGGATGGATCCGCAGGCCCGGCGTGGCACCTGGGAGCTGATCCGGCGGCTGCGCTCGGACGGTGTCTCGGTGGTGCTGACCACCCACTACCTGGACGAGGCGGAGGAACTGGCCGACCACGTGGTGGTGCTGCACGCCGGCCGGATCGCGGCCGAGGGCAGCCCGGCCGAGCTGACCCGGGCCGGGGCCGCCGGCACCGTGCGGTTCTCCGCCCAGCCGGGGCTGCCGGTGGCCGACCTGCAGGCGGCGCTGCCGGCCGGCGCCCGGGTCAGCGAGCCGGGCCCCGGTGACTACCTGGTGCGCGCCGAGGTGACTCCGCAGCTGCTGGCCGCGATCACCGCCTGGTGCGCGGACCGGTCGGTGCTGGCCGAGGGCCTGGCCGTGGAGCGGCGCAGCCTGGAGGAGGTGTTCCTGGCGCTGACCGCCAGCCGGCCGGAGCCGGACGCCGCCGGCCGGTTCGGCCGCCCGGTGACCGAGCAGCTGCCGGCGGCTGGTCGACGACCTGCCAAGGCAGGCCGCCGATGACCGGGGCCGCGAAGGCAGATCGTCGATGACCGGGCAGGTGGCCGGCAGCCGGCCGATCTCGTTCGTCCCCGCTCCGGGCGCCGCCGGCCGGCTCAGCATGCTGCTGGCCCAGATCCGGATGGAGTTGCGGCTGTTGCTGCGCAACGGCGAGCAGGTCGCGCTCACCCTGGTGATCCCGCTGCTGCTGGAGTTCTTCTTCAACCTGCCGCTGCTGTACTCGCTCGGCACGCCGCGCCGGATCGACTTCGTGGTGCCCTCGGTGCTCGCCCTGGCGGTGATGAGCGCGTCTTTCACCGGCCTGGCCATCGGCACCGGCTTCGAGCGCAAGTACGCGGTGCTCAAACGGCTCGGTGCCACCGCCCTGAGCCGGCCGGTCCTGCTGGCCGGCAAGATCGGAGCCGTGCTCATCCTGCAGGTGCTGCAGGCAG
>DASUAC010000012.1:0-2430 GCA_035763985.1 Jatrophihabitans sp.
ATGGTGCTGACCGGGACGCTGGACCTCGGCCGGTACAGCGTGGCCGCGGGTTCGGTGGGCATCATCCAGGCCTGCCTGGATGCCTGTGCCACCTACACCACCCAGCGCAAGGTGGGTGGCGCGCCGCTGCGGGATCTGCAGCTGATCCAGGCGAAGGTGTCCGACATGGTCACCGACGTGCGGGCGGCTCGGCTGCTGGTCACCGAGGCCGGCCGGCTGAAGGACGCCGGTGAGTCGAGCACCCTGATGGCCACCTGGATCGCGAAGTACTTCGCCTCCACCGCGGCGGCCAGGCACGCCACCGAGGCGGTGCAGATCCACGGCGCCAACGGCATGGGTGGCGAATATCCGGTGGGGCGGTACTACCGCGACGCCAAGGTGATGGAAATTATCGAGGGCAGCAACGAGATCCAGCGGATCACGATTGCCGCCGAGGCATATCGGGAGATGACAACAACATGACTGCCACCGTGGAAGCGCCGGCGCCGGCGCCGGCGGGACTCGTCCTGCCGGAGAAGCCCAAGCGCGGACGGATCAAGTGCGTGGTGTGGGACCTGGACAACACGGTCTGGGACGGGGTGCTGCTCGAGGACGAGAACGTCCGCGTCCGGCCGAACGTGGTCGAGCACGTCAAGCGGCTCGACCAGCTCGGCGTGCTGCACTCGATCGCCAGCAAGAACGACCACGAGGCCGCACTGGCCAAGCTCACCGAGCTCGGCATCGCCGAGTACTTCCTGTTCCCGCAGGCGAACTGGAACTCCAAGTCCAGCTCGATCGAGCTGATCGCCAAGGCGCTCAACCTCGGCCTGGACGCGTTCGCCTTCGTCGACGACCAGCCGTTCGAGCTGGCCGAGGTGGGCCACGCGCTGCCCAAGGTGACCCTGGTGGACGCGGCCGAGGTGGACGAGGCGCTGCACCGGGAGGACTTCATCCCGCGGTTCGTCACCGACGAGTCGGGGCAGCGCCGCGAGATGTACCGCGGCCAGATCGCCCGGGACGAGCTGGAGCAGGAGTTCGTGGGCACCAACCACGAGTTCCTGGCCAGCCTGGACATGTTCTTCACCATCGAGACCGCCAAGCAGGCGGATCTGCAGCGGGCCGAAGAACTGACCGTGCGTACCAACCAGCTCAACTCCACCGGCCGGACCTACTCCTACGACGAGTTGGACGCGCTGCGCGAGTCGCCGGACCACCTGGTGCTGGTCGCCTCGCTGACCGACAAGTTCGGCAGCTACGGCAAGATCGGGCTGGCCCTGGTGGAGAAGGGTGCCGAGGTCTGGCAGCTGAACATGATGCTGATGTCCTGCCGGGTGATGTCGCGTGGCGTCGGCATGGTGCTGCTCAACCACATCATGAACCTGGCCAAGCAGGCCGGTGCCCAGTTGCAGGCGGACTTCGTCGAGACCGGCCGCAACCGGATGATGCAGGTGACGTACGCCTTCGCCGGCTTCCGCGAGGTCAGCCGGAACGGCGTGCACGTGGTGTTGCAGGCGGATCTGGAGTCGCTGCAGCCGGCGCCGGAGTACGTCCAGGTCGAGATCCTGGACTGACGCGATGACCACGATGGACACCAGCCGGCGGTGGATGCCACTGCGCACGCCGGCCGATTCGGACGGGCTGCTGCTGTTCTGCTTCCCGCACGCCGGTGCCGGCGCATCGACCTACCGGAGCTGGCTGAACACGGTGCCGGGGGTGGCCCTGGTGCCGTTGCAGCCACCCGGCCGGGAGGCCCGGCTGCGGGAGGCACCACATCAGCGGATGGAGCCGCTGGTCGCCGAGCTGGCCGGTGTGGTCAGCGAGGCGGCCGGCGACCGGCCGTACGCATTCTGGGGGCACAGCCTCGGCGCGCTGGTCGCGTTCGAGACCCAGCGCGAGATCCGCCGGCGTGGTGATGTCGAGCCGGTACGGCTGGTGGTCTCCGGCTGCGCCGCGCCGCACTGCCAGTTCAACGACGGGCCGCCGGTGACCGGCATGACCTCGGCGCAACTGGTGGAGATGCTGCGCCGGCTCGGCGGCACGCCGGACTGGCTGCTCGCCGACCCGGAGTTGCTGGAGATGATCATGCCGGCCGTCCGGGCCGACTTCGAGGTGAAGGAGACCTACGGCTACGCCCCGGAACCGCCGCTGAACACTGCGGTGACGGTGCTGTCCAGCATGGGCGACCCGCGTGCCTCGGATCCGGTCCAGGCACGCTGGCAGGACCTGACCAGCGGCCCGTTCACCAAGCGCACCGTGCTCGGCGGCCACTTCGCGCTGTTCGAGCAACCGGAACGCACCGCGCAGTTCCTGCTCGAGGCGTTGCTCGGCGAGATCGGACGAGCGGCGTAGGGAGCACGACACACCGGGCCGGCGTGACTGGATTTCGAACGCCAGGGCGTTCGAAATCCAGTCACGCTTGGCCGAGCACGATCACCGGTGACCGGTGCCCAG
>DASUAC010000013.1:0-6058 GCA_035763985.1 Jatrophihabitans sp.
TCCGCGGGAACCGTCGGCGGGAACCCGCTCGACGCCGCCCTCTGGGCCGCCGCGCCGGCCGGCGCCGTGGCCGGCTGGACGCGACTCGGCCTGCTGCCCTTCGACCACGACCGGCAGATGACCTCCGCCGTCGTCCGGAGGCCGGACGGCCGGCCGATGCTGCTCGGCCTGCTGGCGTCCGACGTGGAGGCCGCCGCCGGCCAGGCGGTCGGCGGCAACCCGCTGGACCGGGCGCTGTGGCAGGCGGCCGAACCGGACCTGCCGACCGGTTACCGCCGGGTCGGTGAGCTGCCGTTCGACCACACCCGCCGGCTGAGCAGCGTCGTGGTGGACACCCCGGCCGGTGACCGGATGCTCGTCACCAAGGGCGCGCCGGAGGCGGTGCTGGCCCGCTGCGGGCAGCTGCCGGCCACCGCACAGGTCGTCCTGGACGAGCTTTTCACCTCCGGCGCAAGGGTGATCGCGGTCGGCTACCGGCCGGCGCCGGCGCTGACCGAACCCACCGCGGCCGACGAGCGGCAGCTGCACCTGGCCGGCTACCTGGCCTTCCGGGATCCGGCCAAGGCCAGCGCGGCCCGGTCACTGCGCCGGCTGGCCGCGTTGGGCATCACGGTGAAGATCGCCACCGGGGACAACCCGCGGGTGGCCCAGAAGGTGTGCCTGGACCTGGGCCTGCCGGTCACCGGGGTGCTCACCGGGCCGGAACTGGACGCCCTCGACGACGCCGAGCTGGCTCAGCGCGTC
This sequence comes from Jatrophihabitans sp., assembly GCA_035763985.1. Classification (GTDB taxonomy): domain Bacteria; phylum Actinomycetota; class Actinomycetes; order Mycobacteriales; family Jatrophihabitantaceae; genus Jatrophihabitans_A. The sequence continues at coordinate 745 of DASUAC010000013.1, forward strand.
CGGGACACCACCGTCTTCGCCCGGATCAGCCCGGAGCACAAGGGCCGGATCGTCCGGTCGCTGCGCCAGCACGGACGCGCGGTGGGCTTCCTCGGCGACGGGGTGAACGACGCCTTGGCGCTGCACCAGGCCGACATCGGCATCTCGGTGGACTCGGCCACCGACGTGGCCAAGGACGCCGCCGACGTGGTGCTGCTGGAGAAGAGCCTGGACGTGCTGGCCGACGGCGTCAGCGAGGGCCGGCGGATCTTCGCCAACACCATCAAGTACGTCCTGATGGGAACCTCCAGCAACTTCGGCAACATGTTCAGCGCCGCCGCAGCGTCGGCGATGCTGCCGTTCCTGCCGATGCTGCCGTCGCAGATCCTGCTCAACAACCTGCTCTACGACGCCAGCCAACTGGCCATCCCGACCGATCATGTCGACCGCGAACAGCTCGCCGCGCCGTCGCACTGGGACATCGGCTTCATCCGCCGGTTCATGCTCACCTTCGGCCCGATCAGCTCGCTGTTCGACTTCCTCACCTTCGGCGTGATGCTGGGCATCTTGCACGCCGATGCCGAACTGTTCCGGTCCGGCTGGTTCGTCGAATCGCTGGCCACCCAGACCCTGATCATCTTCGCCATCCGCACCCGCCGGGTGCCGTTCCTGCGCAGCCTGCCGAGCCTGCCGCTCACCGTCGCCGCGCTGAGCACGGTCGCCGTCGGGGTCGTCCTGCCGCTCTCGCCGCTGGCCGGGCCGCTCGGCTTCACCAGCCCACCGGCGCTGTTCTACCTGGCACTGGCCGGGATGGTGCTGGCGTACCTGGTGCTGATCGAGATCGTCAAGGCCGCCTTCTACAACCAGCCGGCGGCCGGCGCACCGAAGCCGCGGCTGCGTGGTCACCGGCACCTGCTGCACCGGCGGGCCGCCCGGTTCAGCAGCGCCCAACACTGACCTTTGCTCAGCCAGCGACGGAGGTAGCGCGTGACCGGCACCCGAACCGAGCCGTACACCGAGCAGGAGTTGCAGCTCGACCTGCGCTGGTGGGCCGCGGCGAACTACCTCACCGCGGCCCAGATCTACCTGATGGCGAATCCGCTGTTACGCACGCCGCTGACCCCGGCCGACATCAAGCCGCGACTGCTGGGACATTGGGGCACCAGCCCCGGCCTGTCGCTGGTCTACACCATGCTGAACCGGCTGATCAAGGACACCGGCGTCGATTGCATCTACGTGACCGGCCCGGGGCACGGCGGCCCGGCACTGATCGCCAACGCCTACCTGGAAGGCACCTACTCCGAGATCTACCCGTTGATATCGCAGGATTCGGCCGGGCTCAGCCGGCTGGTACGACAGTTCTCCACACCCGGCGGGGTGCCCAGCCACGTCAGCGTGCAGACGCCGGGCAGCATCCACGAGGGTGGTGAGCTCGGGTACGCGCTGGCGCACGCGGCCGGCGCGGCGTTCGACCACCCGGACCTCCTGGTGGCCTGCGTGATCGGCGACGGCGAGGCGGAGACCGGGCCGCTGGCCGCGTCCTGGAAGCTGCCGGCCTTCCTCAACGCCCGGCGGGACGGTGCGGTGCTGCCCGTCCTGCACCTCAACGGCTACAAGATCTCCGGCCCGACCGTGCTCGGCCGGGCGACCGATGCCGAGGTGCACGACCTGCTGGCGGCGCAGGGCTGGCGACCGGTGCTGGTGGCCGGTGACGATCCGGCCGTCGTGTTCGGCCAGTTCTACCGGGCGCTCACCGACGCCTACGCCGAGATCCGGCAGATCCAGCAGCGGGCCCGGCACGGTGACGGGCAGTGGCCCGCCCGCTGGCCCGCCATCGTGCTGCGCACCCCGAAGGGCTGGACCGGACCGGACGTGGTGGACGGGGTGCCGATCGAGGGCACCTTCCGGGCCCATCAGGTGCCGCTGGCCGGCGTCCGGGAGAACCCGGACCACCTGCGCCGGCTGGAGGAATGGCTTCGCTCCTACCGTCCGGAGCAGCTGTTCGACCCGGCCGGCCGGCTGGTCGCCGAGTTGGCCGCGCTGGCCCCGGCCGGCGACAAACGGATGTCGGCCTCGCCGTTCGCCAACGGCGGCCGGCTGCTGCAGCCGTTGCCGGTGCCGGATCTGGTTCGTTACGCCCAGCCGATCGACACACCCGGCACGCTGCGACACGAGAACACCGCGCCGTTCGGCGCGCTGCTGCGTGACATCTACGCCGGTACCGTCCGGCCGGACGGCGGCGGCCGGTTCCGGCTGTTCTGCCCGGACGAGACGGCGAGCAACCGGCTGGCCGCGGTGTTCGAGGTCACCGACCGCTGCCTGCAGACTCCGGCGCTGCCCGGCGACGACCACCTGTCGCCGGACGGCCGGGTGATGGAGGTGCTCTCCGAGCACCTGTGCCAGGGCTGGCTGGAGGGTTACCTGCTGTCCGGCCGGCACGGATTGTTCGCCACCTACGAGGCATTCGCGATGGTCTCGGCGTCGATGCTGGTGCAGCACACCAAGTGGCTGCAGCACGCGAGCGGGCTGGACTGGCGGGCGCCGGTGGCCTCGCTGAACATCCTGCTGACCTCGACCTGCTGGCGCAACGACCACAACGGTTTCTCCCACCAGGGACCGGGACTGATCGACACCGCCATCCCGCTGTCGCCGGAGGTGGTCCGGATCTGGCTGCCGCCGGACGCCAACTGCACGCTGTCCATCGCCCGGCACTGCCTGAACAGCCGGGATCACGTGAACCTGATCGTGGTGGACAAGCAGTCCCACCTGCAGTACCTGTCGCTGGCCGAAGCGGAGGCGCACTGCGCGGCCGGCGCCTCGGTGTGGGACTGGGCCGGCACCGAACTGGACTCGCCGGGCCACCCGGACGAGCCCGACATCGTGCTCGCCGCCGCCGGGGACGTGCCCACGCTGGAGACCCTCGCCGCGGCCCGGCTGCTGCGCGAGTGGGTGCCCTACCTGCGGGTCCGGACGGTCAACGTGGTCGACCTGATGGCGCTGCTGCCGCAGAACGACCATCCGCACGGTTTCTCCGACGAGCAGTTCGGCCGGCTTTTCACCGACGACACCGACGTGATCTTCGCCTTCCACGGCTACCCGCGGGCGGTGCACGAGTTGCTGCACGGCCGGCGCAACCCCGGCCGGTTCCACGTGCGCGGGTTCTCCGAGCAGGGCACCACGACCACGCCGTTCGACATGGTGGTGCTGAACCGGATGAGCCGCTACCACCTGGTGCTGGAGGCGTTGCGCCGGGCCCGCCGGGTGCCGGAGCGCGGCGGCGAACTGGCCCGCTACTGCGAGCAGATGCTGGCCCGGCATCGGGACTACGTCCGGCAGCACCTGGAGGATCTGCCGGAGGTCCGGGATTGGACCTGGCAGCCATGAGCGCAGCCGGGCAGGCCCCATCATGACCACGGTGCTGACGCTGAACCCGGGCTCCTCCTCGGTGAAGGCCTCGGTCCGTACCCCGCGGCCGGCGCTGACCGTCACGGTGGAGCGGATCGGCACCGACCGGGCACGGATCAGCGGACCGGACGGTGCCGGCCGGTTCACCGGCGACCTCGCCAACGCGCTGAGCCAGATCGCCGGGCTGGTGCGGGCAGCCGGCCAGCACATCGACGTGGTCGCGCACCGGGTGGTGCACGGCGGCCCGCGGCATCACCGGCCGGCGCTGATCGACGACCCGCTGGTGGCCGATCTGCGCGCCGCGATCCCGCTGGCGCCGCTGCATCTGCCGGGCAGCCTGAGCATGATCGAGCAGGCCCGCCGGCTGTGGCCGGCGGCGGACCAGGTGGCTTGTTTCGACACCGGATTCCACGCCGGCCTGCCGAACCGGTCGACCCGGTTGCCGGTGCCGGCCGAGCTGGCCCGGCTCGGGGTACGCCGGTACGGCTTCCACGGCCTGTCCATCGCCTCGGTGCTGCATCAGTGCCCGTCCCTGGACCAGGTGGTGATCGCGCACCTGGGCAGTGGCTGCAGCGTGACCGCGGTGGCCGGCGGCCGGCCGCGGCACACCACCATGTCGCTCACCCCGACCGGCGGGATGATGTCCGGCACCCGGCCCGGCGACCTGGACCCGGAGGTCGTGCTGTACCTGATCGCCGAGCACGGCTACCGGGTGGATCAGCTGCGCGCGGCGTTCGACCACGAATCCGGGCTGGCCGGCATCGCCGGCGGCCGGCACGACGTACGCGACCTGCTGGCGGCCGGCGACCCGGCTGCCGAACTGGCGCTGGATGCCTTCACCGGCAGCGCCGCGATGGCAATCGCGTCCTGTGCCAGCACGCTGGACAGCTGGCAGGCGCTGGTGTTCACCGGCGGCGTCGGGGAACACGCCGAGCCGATCCGGGAACGGATCTGCGCCCGGCTGCTCGCCGTGCGCGGCGGTGCCGCCGAGCACGGCAGCGCGGTCCGGCAGCTGGCGGCCACCGGGTTGCGGATCGAGGTGCTGACCGCCGACGAGGAGTCCGAGCTCGACCGGCAGGCCCGCCACCTGCTGGCCCGCTGAGCCGGCCGGAAGCGGGTCGAAGCAGCCCGGAATGCCCATACAACACAGGACCAAAGCCTGCGGCGCGGGCGTCCTGGCGGTGGTGCACTGGGGGTGGGATCGGGAGGCCGCTATGAGCCAGACGGACATCGTGGTTGGTATCGACGGATCGATCGGCGCGGAGCGTGCGCTGGACTGGGCGACGGATGAGGCCGCCCGGCTGGCCGGCCGGCTGGTGCTGGTGCATGCCAGCGCGGTGGTCGACAGCGCGGCGTACTCCTCGGCGACCCTGGAGATGATGCGCTCCGACGCCACGGTGTACGGCAACCGGGTGCTGGACGACGCGAGGGCCGCGGCCACCGCCCGGCAGCCGGGGTTGCCGGTGACCGCCGTGCTGCGTCATCAACGTCCGGCCGATGTGCTGGTGGAGTTGTCCGGCCCCCGATCGATCGTGGTGCTGGGCAGCCGCGGCGGCAACCGGTTGACCGGCGCGCTGCTCGGCTCGGTGAGCCAACGGGTTGCCGCCCATGCCAGCGGAACCGTGGTGGTGGTCGGCGACGGCAGGCTGCAACGCAGCACGGACAAGGGGATCCTGGTCGGGGTGTCCCCGTCGGCCGGCGGCCGGGCGGCCCTGGACTTCGCCTGTGCCGAGGCGGCACGGCGTGGTTGCCGGGTCACCGCGGTGCGGGCGTACGGCGTGTTCGGGCGATCCCAGCACAGCCAGATCTATGCCGCGCTGCCGGGGCTGCGCTCGCACGAGGCGGCCGTCCTGACCGATGCCGTGGCACGGCTGCGGGTCGAGCATCCGGACCTGACCATCGATGCCCGGCTGGCCGACGAGGAACCGGC
>DASUAC010000014.1:0-3590 GCA_035763985.1 Jatrophihabitans sp.
TACGGCCGGTTCGTTCACGGTGACCACCACGCCGGGCAACCCGGCGGCGACCACCATCACCGAGACCGGCAGCCTGCCGCCCGGCGTGACCTTCACCGACAACGGTGACGGCACCGCCACCCTGGCCGGCACGCCGGCCGCGGGCACCGGCGGGTCCTACCCGCTGACGCTCCGCGCGATCAACGGGGCCGGGCACACCGACCAGGCGTTCACCCTGACCGTGTCGGAGTCGCCGGTGATCACCAGCGCCGACCACACCACCTTCGCGGCGGGTTCGGCCGGCACCTTCACGGTGACCACCACGGCGGGCGTCCCGGCGGCGACCACGCTGACCGAGTCCGGGGCGCTGCCCTCGGGCGTGACGTTCACCGACAACGGTGACGGCACCGCCACCCTGGCCGGCACGCCGGCCGCGGGCAGCGGGGGTTCGTACGCGCTGACCTTCACGGCCAGCAACGGCGTGCCGCCGGACACGACGCAGAGCTTCACGCTGACCGTGACCGAGCTGCCCGCGTTCACCAGCGCCGACCACACCACGTTCACGGTGGGTTCGGCCGGCAGCTTCACGGTGACCACGCACGCCGGGTTCCCGGTGGCGACCACGCTGACCGAGACCGGTTCGCTGCCGTCGGGCGTGACCTTCACCGACAACGGTGACGGCACCGCCACCCTGGCCGGCACGCCGGCCGGCGGCACCGGTGGCAGCTACCCGCTGACGCTGACCGCCACCAACACGGTGGGCCACACCGACCAGGCGTTCACCCTGACGGTGTCGCAGTCGCCGGTGATCACCAGCGCCGACCACACCACCTTCACGGTGGGTACGGCCGGCAGCTTCACGGTGACCACCACGGCCGGCAACCCGGCGACCACCACGATCACCGAGACCGGCAGCCTGCCGTCCGGGGTGAGCTTCACCGACAACGGTGACGGCACCGCCACCCTGTCCGGGACTCCGGTCGCGGGCACCGGTGGCACGTACGCGCTGACCTTCACGGCCAGCAACGGGGTGCCGCCGAACGCGACGCAGAGCTTCACGCTCACCGTTACCGAGCTGCCGGCGATCACCAGCGCCGACCACACCACGTTCGTGGTTGGCAGCGCGGGCAACTTCACCGTCACCACGCACGCCGGGTTCCCGACGGCGACCACGCTGACCGAGACCGGCAGCCTGCCGAGTGGCGTCACGTTCCACGACAACGGCAACGGCACCGCCAGCCTGTCCGGCACGCCGGCGGCGGGTAGCGGCGGGTCGTACTCGCTGACGCTGACCGCCACCAACACGGCGGGTCACACCAGCCAGGCGTTCACCCTGACGGTGGGCGAGTCGCCGACGATCACCAGCTTCAACCACGCCACCTTCACGGTGGGTCACGCCGGTACGTTCACGGTCACCACCTCCGGTGGCTTCCCGACGCCGCCGGCGCTGACCGAGACGGGTACGTTGCCGACCGGGGTGACGTTCCACGACAACGGCGACGGGACGGCGACGCTGTCCGGCACGCCGTCGGTGGGTGGCATCTTCACCATCACCATCAAGGCGAACAACGGTGTCGCTCCGGTCACCAGCCAGAGCTTCACGCTCACCGTGAACGGCGCGCCGGTGTTCACCAGCGCGAACAAGGCCACCTTCTCTCCCGGCCAGCCCTGCCCGTCGTTCACGGTGACCACCACGGCGCCACCCGCGTCCGGCACCACCCACATCACCGAGAGCGGCAAGCTGCCGAAGGGAGTGACGTTCAAGGACAACGGCAACGGCACCGCGAAGCTGAGCGGCTGCGTCTCGGGGGTCACCAGCACCACCACGTATCCGCTGATCTTCACCGCGACCAACTCGGTGGGTTACGCGACGCAGAACTTCACCCTGACGGTCAAGTCGCAGGGAACGGCGCTGCCGGCGAGCCAGCCGACGAGTAGCGGAACGCTGCAGGGTGTGCCCAGCAACACCACGCTCGACCAGTACATCCACCTGAGCGGCAGCGGCTACGCCGCGGGCACCCCGATCACGATCGGGTACTACCCGGGTGCGGTGACGGTCGCGCACGTCACGGCGACCTCCACCGGGACGTTCTCCGCCTCGGTCATGGTGACCGCGGCCGGCAGCCACACCTTCGTGGCGGCCGGGCTCGACAAGAACGGCCACATGCGGTACCTGGAGTACACGACGTACACGGCGCAGTCCTCGTCCTCGGGCTCGCACTGGCCGTACGGCGGCGGTGCGGACTCCGCCAGTGGCGGCCTGGGCGGCCTCCCGCTGGCTGACACCGGGCCGGGCAACCTGCGCCTGACGGCCGGCTACGCCCTGGCCGCGTTGCTGGCCGGCTTGGGCCTGCTGGTGATCGGCCGTCGGCGGCAGGACGGTAAGGCCACCGAGTAGCCGTCGGGTAATCGAATAGCAGCTTCGGCCGGGGACCACCGCGAGGTGGCACCCCGGCCGAAGTCGTTTCCGGGGTCCGGGCCGGGTGTGCGGAAAATAGTTTGCGCCGGCTACTAGCGTTGACAAATCGTGAGTGACGATCCGCAGTTGCTGGCCGAACGGGACCATCTGCGGCAGGCCCTGGTCTGCCTGGGCGAGATGCGGGATGCGGCGGACGCGATCGCCGACTACGGGGTGGACGCGCTGGCCAGCGAGGGCCTCGGCCGGCTGCGCGCCGACCGCCTGCGGCAGCTGAGCGCCGACGTCGAGGCGCCGCCGTTCTTCGGCCGTACCGATCGGGATCCGGATCCGGCGCATCCGGAGGGCGAGGTGTTCCACATCGGCCGCCGGCACATCCGGGACCGGGCCGGCGACCCGATGGTGATCGACTGGCGGGCGCCCATCTCGCAGCCGTTCTACCGGGCTACCGCGGCCGACCGGCAGGGTGTTCGACTGCGCCGGCGGTTCGGGTTCAACGCCGGCGAGCTGACCTCGTACGAGGACGAGCGGCTCGCCGTCGGGGAGGAGCTCGGGCTGGCCTCGGATCTGCTGCGGGCCGAGATCGAACGGCCCCGGGTCGGGCCGATGCGCGACATCGTGGCCACCATCCAACCCGACCAGGACGAACTGGTGCGGGCCGGCCTGGACACCTCGCTGTGCATCCAGGGCGCGCCGGGTACCGGCAAGACCGCGGTCGGCCTGCACCGGGCCGCGTACCTGCTCTACAGCTATCCGGAGCGGTTGCGCCGGTCCGGGGTACTGGTGGTCGGGCCGAACAGCGCGTTCCTGCGCTACATCGCCCAGGTGCTGCCTGCCCTGGGCGAGAACGGCATCACCCAGACCACGGTGGACGAGCTGGTCGCGCACATCCCGGTACGCCGGGCCGAGCCGGTGGAACTGGCCGTGCTGAAGGGCGAGGCCCGGATGGCCGAGCTGCTCCGCCGTGCGGTGTTCAGCCACGTCCGCAAGCCGGAGGCCGACGTGGTGCCGATCATCGGGAGCCGGCGGTACCGGATCGGGGCCGACCGGGCTCGCCGCTACGTCGACGACGCCCGGCGCGCCCTGCTCACCGGCGAGCTGCGCTGGAACTCCGCCCGGGAACGGCTGCGCCAGCTGCTGGCCCAGGACGTGCGCCGGCAGCGGGAGGACGCCGGGGGCGCGCCGTCGGATGCCG
>DASUAC010000015.1:0-2222 GCA_035763985.1 Jatrophihabitans sp.
CTGCGGCCGCGTCGAACGGCTGACATAGAACTCACAAAAAGATCATGCGAATTCTTCAGCGGTGCCGTGGATGGTGGGGTCCCGAGGGCCGGCGCATCGCTGCGTGTAAGTCGGCCCGAGTGCCGATCCCGCCTCGGAGGATTCTCAGTGACACAACTTGGCTCCCCGGCCACGGCGACCGGCGGTGACCGACGACCGGCGGCATCTGGCTCCCGGCTCGGCCGAAGGCGGCGCGCGCTACTGGGGGTAGGCCTCGCAGCGGCTCTGCTGGCCGTCGGCGGACTGATCGGCGCGGCTTTCGTAAAGTCCCCGCAGCAGCTAGCTGCCGACAGCGCGCCGCCGCCCCCTACGACGACGACCGCGAAAGTCGTCGCGCAGGTCCTTACCTCCTCGGTTCAGATGCGCGGAGTGATCTACCCGTCGACCGAGTACGACGTGTACGCGAGTGCGGACGCGGGCGCGTCGGGTTCCTCGGGCGGAACAGCCCCGGGATCGACCGGCACGACCGGCACTGACACCGGCACCGCCTACATCTCGAAGCTGAAGGTGGCCGCCGGAGACGCGATCAGCGACGGCGAGCTCCTGGCCGAGATCGACGGCGAGCCCCTGTTCGTGCTGACCGGCGCGGTGCCGGCCTGGCGGGACCTGACACCGGGCGAGAGCGGTCCGGACGTGACCGAGCTGCAGAAGGCCCTCGCCGCTCTCGGCTACTACTTCGACGGCGACCTGGCCGGATACTTCGGCTCGGCCACCGAATACGCCGTCTGGCTGTACTACGAGCACCTCGGCTATGCCGTGCCAACGGACGGCGGGGTGCCGATGACCGACGTGCTGTTCTTGCCGTCGCTGCCGGCGACCGTGGTAGCGGTAAACGGCGCCGTCGGTGACCAGGCCGGACAGCCGTTCCTTGAGCTCGCACCACGCGCGTCGCTAACGCTCACCGGCGAGCTGCCGCCCGCTTATTCCGGGCAGATCAAGACCGGGCTCAAGGTCTCGATCTACGACGAGGTCACCGGCATCCACGCGACCGGGACCGTAACCGAGATCGGAACCGCGACCACGCTCACGCCGACCGGTGTAGTGGTGAACATCGGCGGCGGTACCGGCGCATCCGGTTCCGGCCAGTCCGGCTCGGGATCCACCGGGGCCAGCGGATCGAGCGGCGCGGCCGGCGGCTCGGGCGCGACCCCTTTCATCCCTCTGACCGTCGAGCCAGCAAAACCCTTGGCCCCAGCCCTGAACGGGGAGAACGTGCTGGTCACGGTGCAGACCGGCCAGACCGAGGGCCCGGTACTGAGCGTCCCGGTCGCCGCCATCGTCAGCACCGCCTCGGGCAAGAGTTACGTCACCATCGTTGCCGCTCACGGCAAGCAGACCCAGGTCCCAGTCACCCCTGGCATCTCGGAAAACGGCTACGTCCAGGTGACGCCGGCCGGAGCGGGCAGCGGCAAGCTCGTGGCCGGCGCCAACGTGGTGGTGAGCGGCTGATGCCGGGACCAGCCCCAGTCATCGAACTGCGCGGCCTGGCCCGCACCTACCCGGGCCCTCCGCCGGTCCCGGCCCTGCGCCCGGCCGACTTGGTCATCAACGCCGGCGACTACGTCGCTGTGACCGGCCCGTCCGGCTCAGGCAAGTCGACGCTGCTGCACCTGCTCGGCCTGCTCGACGCCCCGACCGCAGGCAGTTACCGGCTGGACGGCCTTGACACCTCGGCGCTGGGCGACAAGGAGCGGTCCGCGCTGCGCGGCCGCCGGATCGGGTTCGTCTTCCAGGCCTTTCACCTGCTGCCGTACCGGACCGCACTGGAGAACGTGCTGCTCGCCGAGTTGTACAACCAGACGCCGCGCGGCGGTCGGCTCCAGGCGGCGGTCGAGGCGCTCAACGCGGTCGGACTTGGCCATCGAATGGACGCGCTGCCCACGACGTTGTCCGGCGGTGAGTGCCAGCGGGTCGCGATCGCGCGGGCGCTAGTGAACCGGCCGAGCCTGATGCTGTGCGACGAGCCGACCGGCAACCTGGACTCAAAGAACGCGGCTGGTCTGATGGGGCTGCTTGACCGGCTCAACGAGAGCGGCTTCACGATCGTGGTGATCACGCACGATCCCGGGGTCGCCGCCCACGCTAGCCGCACGGTCACGATCAGCGACGGCGTCCTCGCGACCGGCCCGGACACCGGCCCGGAGCCGGACCATGCCTAAGAAACAAACAGTCGGCCTGACCAC
>DASUAC010000016.1:0-4338 GCA_035763985.1 Jatrophihabitans sp.
AGATCGCCAGCGACTTCGCCACCGCCTACGCGCTGAAATCCGACGGCACCGTGTGGGGCTGGGGCAGCAACACCGGAGGCCAGCTCTATGGCGCCGTCGGCACTCCCTACAGCGCGGTGCCGGTGCAGATCCCGGGCATGACCGGCATTGTGAGCATCACCGACACCTATCAGTCGCTGACCGGACTGACCGGCTCGGGCGCCATCGTCGCGCCGGGGAAGGCGGCACAGTCGCCCTCATGCCCGGTCCGGCAGGCCTTCACCGACTGGAACGACGAGTGGACGGTGCTGTGCACGGACGGCACCGTCTGGTTGAGCGACATCAGCCTGGGCGAGAACGCCCCCAACCGCGTCCCCGGCATCCTGCCCGGCCTGACCGGTGTGAGCTCGCTGGTCTACGGCTCGTCGACGTTCTACGCACTGAAGTCGGACCACACGGTGTGGAGCTGGGGCCCGAACTGGGACTTCCACGCCGGCGACGGATGGCAGACGGACTACGGCTACCAGGTGCCCGAAGCGGTCGGCGGCAGTGCGTCGCCGCACTACTGGGATGCCGCACCGTTCCAGGTACCCGGCATGACCGGGGTGACCGCACTAGGTGCCACCCTGGATGACGTCTTCGTCGCGCGCGGCTGACCGGCCGGACCGCTCGGCCGAGGCAGCGCCTCGGTCGCCAGGGCGTCCCTAGTTGGCCAGAACCGCTTCCAGCACGGGGCCGAGGATCGCGTCCAGCAGTTCGGCACACCAGTTCAGCAGCGGCTGGTCGCGCAGCGGCTCGCCGCCGAACTTGGCAACGGTGAACGTGCCGTCCGGCTGCCGGACGCCCTTCGGCCGGGCCGCCGACATGGTGGACACCGCGGGCTTGTAGGCGGTCTTGTCGTACAGCCGTTGCAGCCGCAGCTGTGCCGATTCGGGCAGCAGCACCGGGGAGAACCGCACCGAGTTGCCCTGCAGCGACACCTCGGTGAGGCCGTACTTGCGGCAGGTCACCTTGAACCGGGCCACCGCCAGCAGGTTGTCCACCTCCGGCGGCAGCGGCCCGAACCGGTCCAGCAGCTCCAGCCGGACCGCGTCCACCGCCTCGTTCGTGGTCGCGGCGGCCAGCGACCGGTAGGCCTCCAGCCGCAGCCGCTCGCCGGGCAGGTAGTCCACCGGCAGGTTGGCGTCCACCGGCAGGTCCACCTTCACCTCGCTGACCGGCTCGGCGTTGGTGCCGCGATACTCGGCGACCGCCTCGCCGACCAGCCGGACGTAGAGGTCGAAGCCCACGCCGGCGATGTGGCCGGACTGCTCGCCGCCCAGCAGGTTGCCGGCACCCCGGATCTCCAGGTCCTTCATCGCCACCTGCATGCCGGCGCCCAGCTCGGTGTGCTGGGCGATGGTGGCCAGCCGGTCGTGCGCCAGCTCGGTGAGCGGCTTCTCCGGCGGGTACAGGAAGTAGGCGTAGCCACGTTCGCGCGCGCGTCCCACCCGGCCGCGCATCTGGTGCAGCTGGGACAGCCCGAACACGTCGGCCCGTTCCACGATCAGGGTGTTCGCGTTAGGGATGTCCAGGCCCGACTCGACGATGGTGGTGGAGACCAGCACGTCGTAGTCGTTGCGCCAGAAGCCGACCATGATCCGCTCCAGCGCGTCCTGGCCCATCTGCCCGTGCGCCACCGCGATCCGCGCCTCCGGCACCAGCTCGGCCAGCCTGGCCGCCGCCCGGTTGATCGACTCCACCCGGTTGTGGATGTAGAACACCTGCCCGTCGCGCAGCAGTTCCCGCCGGATCGCCGCCGAGATCTGGCGCGGGTCGTAGGCGCCGACGAAGGTCAGGATCGGATGCCGTTCCTCCGGCGGGGTGAGGATCGTGGTCATCTCCCGGATCCCGGTCAGCGACATCTCCAGCGTGCGCGGGATCGGGGTGGCCGACATGGTGAGCACGTCCACCGCGGTGCGCAGCGACTTCAGGTACTCCTTGTGCTCGACCCCGAACCGCTGCTCCTCGTCGACGATCACCAGGCCCAGATCCTTGAACCGGACGGTCTGCTGCAGCAGCCGATGGGTGCCGATCACGATGTCCACGCTGCCGTCGGCGATGCCGGCCAGCACCTGATCCACGTCGGCGGCATGGGTGAACCGGGAGAGTTCGGCGATCTTCACCGGGAACTGGCTCATCCGGTCGGTGAAGGTCTGGATGTGCTGGTGGGCGAGCAGCGTGGTCGGCACCAGCACCGCCACCTGCTTGCCGTCCTGCACCGCCTTGAACGCCGCCCGTACCCCCACCTCGGTCTTGCCGTAGCCGACGTCGCCGCAGATCACCCGGTCCATCGGCAGCGACTTCTCCATGTCCGCCTTCACCTCGTCGATGGCGGCCAGCTGGTCGGGCGTCTCCACGTACGGGAAGGCATCCTCCAGCTCCCGCTGCCACGGGGTGTCCGGACCGAATGCGTAGCCCTGGGTCGCCATCCGGGCCGAGTAGAGCCGGATCAGCTCGGCGGCGATCTCCTTGACCGCCTTGCGCGCCCGGCCCTTGGTCTTGGCCCAGTCGGAGCCGCCCAGCCGGGACAACGACGGCTGCTCGCCGCCGACGTATTTGGTCACCTGGTCCAGCGCGTCGGTCGGGACGAACAGCCGGTCCGGCGGCTGGCCCTTCTTGGCCGGGGCGTACTCGATGATCAGGTACTCCCGCTCGCCGCCGTTCACCGTGCGCCGGACCATCTCCACGTACCGGCCGACGCCGTGCTGCTCGTGCACCACGTAGTCACCGGTCGCCAGCTGGATCGGGTCGATCGCGTTGCGCCGCCGGGACGGCATCCGGGACCGGTCCAGGGTGGCGGTGCCGCGCTGGCCGGTCAGGTCGGCCTCGGTGAGCACCGCCAGCCGCAGCGTCCGGGAGATCAAGCCAGCCGCGAGGCAGCCGGTCGTCACCGAGATCACCTGCGGATCCAGCGGATCGATGCCGTTGGCCGCCCGGGCCGGCAGGTCGGCCGCCCGCAACCGCTCCAGCGCCCGGTCGGCGGTGCCGTGGCCGTCGAATACCAACTCGATCCGCCAGCCGTCGGCCAGCCAGCCGGCCAGGTCGGTCAGCAGCGCCTCGGTGTCGCCGCGATAGGCCGGGGCCGCCTCGAACGACGAGGTCACCGAGGTCACCGAGGCAACCGAGGCAGGTTCGCCGCCGGCCAGGCCGGCAAGCTCGGCGTCGGCGCCGAACGGCGACAGCGTCCACCAGGGCAGGCCGAGCGCGGCGGCCTCCTCGGCCACCTCGTCGATGGTGCGCAGCGAGGCGGCCGCCAGATCCACCGGCGCCTTGCCACCGCCGGCCGCGGCCGCCCAGGAGGCGGCCAGGAACTCCGCCGAGGTGGCCACCAGATCCGCCGCCCGGGCGCGTACCCGCTCCGGATCGCAGACCAGCAGATGGCTGCCGGCCGGCAACTCGTGCAGCACCAGCCGCAGCTCGTCGACCAGCACCGGCGCCAGCGACTCCATGCCCTCCACCGCATTGCCCTGGCTGATCGGCTCCAGCAGCTCGGCCAGCTCCGGGTGCTCGCCGAGCAGTTCGCCGGCCCGCTTGCGCACCTGCTCGGTCAGCATCAGCTCCCGGCACGGCGGCGCCCACAGCCCGCCCGGCGCGATCTCCAGCGAGCGCTGGTCGGCGACCTTGAAGTAGCGGACCTCCTCCACCTCGTCGCCCCAGAACTCCACCCGCAGCGGATGCTCCTCGGTGGGCGGGAAGACGTCCAGGATGCCGCCCCGGACGGCGAAGTCGCCGCGCTTCTCGACCAGTTCGACCCGGGCGTAGCCGGCCGCCACCAGCGCGGCCACGATCTCCTCCAGCTCCCGGCCGGAGTCGCCGATCGCGAGGCTGACCGGTTCCAGCTCGCCGAGCTCCGGCACCTGCGGCTGCAGCACCGACCGGACCGGGGCCACCACCACCCGCAGCGGCCCGGTGCTCGGGTCGGCCGGGTCCGGGTGGCGCAGCCGGCGCAGCACGGCCAGCCGGCGTCCGATGGTGTCCGGACGGGGCGACAACCGCTCGTGCGGCAACGTCTCCCAGCCCGGGTAGAGCGCCACCGAGTCACCCGGCAGCAGCGATCCCAACGCCTGCGCCAGATCCTCGGCCTCCCGGCCGGTGGAGGTGATCGCCAGCACGGTACGCCCGGCGTCGGCCAGCGCGGCGACCGCCAGCGGCCGCAGGGCGGGCGGTCCGGCGACGGCCAGCGCGGGCGAGCCGGCCTGCTCGCGGATGGTGTTCAGTGCCGGGTCACCGGTGGTCTCGGCGATCAATCCGGACAAGCTCATCGGGCAACCCCTGTGCGTTCGTTCCTCTGGCGGCCGGTCGGACTCGGCCCACTCC
>DASUAC010000017.1:0-2715 GCA_035763985.1 Jatrophihabitans sp.
CGGATCACCGCGATGGACGCGTCCAGCTCGGTGAGCTCGGGCAGGTAGTGGGTGGTGTAGACCACCGCGGTGCCGTCCGCGGCCCGCTGCTTGACCACGTCCAGCATCGCCTGCCGGGTCTCCAGGTCGGCGCCCGCGGTCGGCTCGTCCAGCAGCAGCAGGGACGGCCGGTGCACCAGCGCGGTGGCCGTCTGGGTACGACGCTGCTGGCCGCCGGAGAGCACCCCGGTACGCCGGTCCATGATCTCGGTGAGCCGCAACGCCACCGCCAGCTCCTCGATCGCGCTGGTCAGCGCCGCGCGGCGCAGGCCGGCGATCCGGCCGAACAACTCGAGGTGCTCGCGCACCGTGATCGACGGGTACAGGCCGAGGTGCTGCGGGGTCACGCCGATGTTGCCGAGCGCCTCCGCCGGCGGCTTGCCGCCGATCGCGACGTAGCCGCTGTCCGGCCGGTTCAGGCCCGAGACGATCTCGACGAAGGTGGTCTTGCCGGCACCGTTGTGGCCGACCAGACCGACGATCTCGCCGGCGGCAACCGACAGGCTGAAGCCGTCGAGGGCATTGACGCTGCCGTAGCGCTTGGTCAGGTCCAGGGCTTCGAGCAAGGTGTCACATCCGATGGTCGTGGCGAGCCGCTAGGCTGCGCAGACGTTGGTAGGTCAGGGCTTTTCGCAGGCGGTTACCCGGGCACGTGTCACATCCGAGTTCGGCTGCAAGCAGAAGATAAAAGTCGCCGGCTGCCGGCCGCTATCGGCAGGAAGTGGCCAGGACACTTGCGGTCATCGGCACTGTGGCCGATCGCCGAATACGATCTGGTCGTAGGCCCGCGAAGCTCGAGGAGGCGACCATGGCAGACCGGCGCGACAGAGCGGTAGAGCCGGCGCGTCCGGCCGGTGAGCCGCGAGCCGGTGAGCTGAGAGCCGGTGAGCTACGAGCCGGTGAGCCGCGGGCAAGTGAGCTGCGGGCGGCCAACTCCGACCGGCAGGCCGTGGTCGACCGGCTGCAGCAGGCGTTCGTGGAGGGCCGGCTGCAACTGCACGAGTACGACGAACGGGTGGCGCTGGCCTACCAGGCGGTGACCTACGCCGACCTGACCGCGTTGTTCACCGACCTGCCGGCCGACAACCCGATCGCGCCACCGGCCCCGAAGGCGGCGGTCGCGCCCGCCAAGCCGGCGGTACGGCATCCCGGGCTGATCAGCGACATGCCGATCGCGCTGCAGATCCTCTGGACGATCTGGATCTCGGTGATGCTGATCAACCTGGTGGTCTGGACGATCCTGGAGCTCAGCCAGGGCCAGGACAACTTCTGGCCGGTCTGGTTCCTGGTACCCGGCGCCGTGTTGCTGGGCGTGACGGTCGGGGTGACCGGCATCCGGCGCGGCCAGCGGTCCAAGCGGCTGCAGAAGAGCCTCAAGGCCGCCCGCAAGCGCGGCTGATCGCCGTCACAGCCAGCCGCGGCGTACCGCCTCGGCTCCGGCGGCGAACCGGCTGCTCGCTCCCAGCCGGCCGAACAGCAGGGCGGTCCGCCGGCGTACCTGCCGTACGGAGATGCCCAGCCGCCGGCCGATCGACTCGTCGGTGGTCCCGGTCGCCAGCAGTTCCAGCAGCTCCAGCTCGGCCGGCGTCGGGGAATCCGGCGTGGCCGGCGCGCAGTCCGCCCAGGTCGCCTCGAAACAGGCGGCGCCGCCGGGCGCACCGGCAACCCCCGAAATCACTCCGGTTGGGTGTCGGGTGGGCGGCGGCCGGCGCTCGGGTGTACGGCCGGCGCATCGGTGGGCCAAAGATGGGGGCGACTCCCCCATGTGCCGCGGCCCGCGGCGCGGCAGGCTGACCGACGCGAGGCCGGCGGGAGCAGCGCCGACGACGGGGGTGGGTGAACGAGACGGCACCCATCGGGGGCGGCGCTGCTTCCGGCCGGCTGTCTGCCACGTGTTGGCGGACCATCGGACACGTTGTAGCTTGCGGAAGTGCGTACCAGAGCCGCCGTCCTGGTGGGACGAGCGGCTGAGCTCGCGGCCGCGACGAGTGGCACTGCCTGTTTCCTGGTCGGCGAGCCGGGTGTCGGCAAGTCTCGGTTGCTCAGCGAGGTGAGCAGGCAGGCCGAGTCGGCCGGGCTGGTGGTGGCGCGCGGCCGGGCCAGCGCCCTCGGCCCGGCATCGCCCTTGCGGCCGTTCGCCGAGGCGCTGGCAGGCATTCACCGGTGCGGGCTGCTGCCGGACGACGATCTCGGCGGATACCGGCCGCTGCTGGCCCGAGTGCTTCCCGGAGCTGACCGGACCGGGCTCAGCCGAGGCGCCGCCGCTGGTGGCCTCGCCGAGGCGGTATTGCGGACGCTGTCGGTGCTGGGTGGCCGCGCCCGCGGCTGCCTGCTGATCCTGGAGGATCGGGACGAGGCGGAGCGGCATGCCGCGCTGGCAGGCCAAGCCGCCGAGATCTACCCGGCCGCTCGGCATCTGGCGGCCCGGCTGATCGCGCCGGTCGCGGCTGCCGACGGCTGGGGCGCTCCGGTCGAGGATCTGCGAGCCGCCGAGATCTGGTTCCACGAGCAGGACGTCACGCTCGCGGCTCGCAGCTGCCGGGATGTACTGCGCACGCTGGGAGTGTCGGTCCAGCAGCGCCGGGACGACCTGGCCGCGGTGCCGCCCGAACTGCGCGCCGCCGGTGTCACCGCTCGGGAGTACGAGGTCGGCCTGCCGGTCCGGGAGCACCTCGG
>DASUAC010000018.1:0-13017 GCA_035763985.1 Jatrophihabitans sp.
GGTGGTGCTGGCCGGCAAGGAGTACGGCTCCGGCTCGTCCCGGGACTGGGCGGCCAAGGGCACCGCGCTGCTCGGCGTCAAGGCCGTCATCGCCGAGTCGTACGAGCGGATCCACCGGTCCAACCTGATCGGCATGGGGGTGCTGCCGCTGCAGTACCCGAAGGGCGAGAACGCCGAGTCGCTCGGCCTGACCGGCGAGGAGACCTTCAGCATCTCCGGCATCACGGCGCTGAACTCCGCTGCCGATGGCTCCGCCAAGGGCCGGACGCCGAACCAGGTGCAGGTGCGGGCCACCCCGCCCGGCGGCGGCGAGCCGTGGACGTTCGAGGCCACCGTACGGATCGATACGCCCGGAGAGGCCGAATACTTCCGGCACGGGGGCATCATGCAGTACGTGCTGCGGTCGCTGCTCTGACCGATCGCTCTGGCCGGCCGCGGTAACAAGTCGATGTCGGGGTCTTTGCCAGCAGGTTGATTCGGGGATATGTTCCCGCCGACAACATTTCGTCGGCTCGCCGGGCAGCCACGCGGCGGACGTACATCGGAAAGGCGGCAATGCCCATGCGCAAGCGCGCACTCGGCCTCATCGTGGTGGGAGCGGCGGCGACCATCGCGATGAGCGCGTGCTCCTCCTCGAGCAACAACTCCACCTCGAACTCGTCCTCGGCCGGCGGCAGCGCCTCATCGACCAGCAGTGCCGGCGGCGGTGGCAGCCTGGACGGCAAGGGCGCCAAGGTCGGCATCATCCTGCCCGACACCCAGTCCTCGCAGCGCTGGGTGACCTCCGACCCGGACGCGCTGAAGGCCCAGTGCCAGAAGGACAACCTGCAGTGTGACATCCAGAACGCGCAGAACGACGCGGGCAAGATGAAGACGATCGCCGAGAGCATGGAGAGCAACGGCATCAAGGTGCTGATGATCACCAACCTGGACTCGGCGTCCGGGGCTGCGATCGAGCAGGAGGCACAGAGCAAGGGCATCACCACGATCGACTACGACCGGCTCACCCTGGGCGGCAAGGCCGCGCTGTACATCTCCTTCGACAACGTCGCGGTCGGCACCGCGCAGGGCAACACGCTGGTCAAGTGCCCGCAGGTGGCCGGCAAGAGCTCGGTGACCTACGTCGACGTCAACGGCGCGCCCACCGACAACAACGCGACCCTGTTCAAGCAGGGCTACGACGGCGTGCTGTCCAAGCAGGCCGGCTGGAAGAAGGTCGACGACCAGTCCATCGCCAAGTGGGACAACGCCACCGCCGGCACCACGTTCACCGCGATGCTGCGCAAGAACCCGAACATCAACGCGGTGATGGTGGCCAACGACGGCATGGCCAACTCGGTCATCGCGGCGCTGAAGAACCAGCAGCTGAACGGCAAGGTCGCGGTGTCCGGCCAGGACGCCACCGCCCAGGGCCTGCAGAACATCATGACCGGCGACCAGTGCTTCACCATCTACAAGCCGTCGGCCAAGGAAGCGGTGCCGGCCATCGACGCGATCGCCCAGATCGTCAACGGCCAGACCCCGACCACCACCGGCACCATCAAGGACACCCAGACCAACCAGGACGTGCCGGCCATCCTGGCCACCCCGATCCCGATCACCAAGGCCAACGTGGCGCAGCCGATCAACGACGGCTACACCCCGAAGGCCCAGGTCTGCACCGGCTCCTACGCCGCCCTCTGCACGCAGAACGGCGTCCAGTAGCCAGTAAGGCTGAACAGCTAGCAACCGCGGTCTGGCGGACGGGGCGGCGAGCAGAACGTACTCGCCGCCCCGTCCTGCCCCCGTGCATCGGCACCCGGCGTGCCCGGTGCACCGGCGGGACAATGGGGTGCGCGCCCATCGGCGCGTGACGGGACGAGATGGGAGCGGCCATGGCCGAACCGACTTTGAGCATGCGGGGCATCAACAAGAGCTTCGGCCCGGTGGACGTGCTGCGCGGCGTCGACTTCGACGCCTACGCCGGCCAGGTCACCGCGCTGGTGGGTGACAACGGCGCCGGCAAGTCCACCCTGATCAAGTGCGTCGGTGGCAGTTACCCCATCGATGCCGGCGAGTTCTTCTTCGAGGGCCGGCAGGTGCACGTGCACAGCCCGCGACACGCCTCCGACCTGGGCATCGAGATCGTGTACCAGGACCTGGCGCTGTGCGACAACCTCGACATCGTGCAGAACATGTTCCTCGGCCGGGAAGCCGTGATTCGCTTGAAGCGCAAGGCAGACGAGGAGAACGAGGCAGCGGAGGACGGCGAGGGATTCAATACCCGCCTCATGGACGAGATCGCCATGGAGAAGGCCGCCGCCGGTGCGCTGGCCTCACTGCACGTGCGCACCGTGAAGTCGGTGCGGCAGCGGGTGTCCAGCCTGTCCGGCGGCCAGCGGCAGACGGTGGCGATCGCCAAGTCGGTGCTCTGGCAGTCCAAGGTGGTGATCCTGGACGAACCCACCGCGGCGCTCGGCGTGGCGCAGACCGCGCAGGTGCTGGAACTGGTCCGGCGGCTGGCCGACCAGGGCATCGCGGTGGTGCTGATCAGCCACAACATGAACGACGTGCTGCAGGTGGCCGACCGGATCGCGGTGCTCTACCTGGGCCAGATGGCGGCCATCGTCGAGCGCAAGAACGTCGACCAGCAGCGACTGGTCGAGCTGATCACCACCGGCCGCAGCGGCGACGTCGGGCTGGCGGCCACCAACGCGACCGCGGGAACGGTGTGACATGACGACCTCGAGCATGACCCCGGAATCGCACCCGACCAGCACCGAGGAGAAGTCGCACGTACCGGGCGACCTGGCCGCGGTGGCTTCCACCGCGCCGATCGAGGGTGGCCTGGGCGACTACTTCCGCACCTACCGGCAGCGGGTACGCAGCGGCGACATGGGCTCGCTGCCCGCGGTGGCCGGGCTGGTCCTGCTGGTCGTCGTGTTCTGGGTGCTGCACCCGACCTTCGGTTCGCTGGCCAACTTCTCCGACCTGCTCAAGCAGGCCTCGCCCACCATCTTCATCGCGATGGGGCTCGTTTTCGTCCTGCTGCTGGGTGAGATCGACCTGGCGGCCGGCACCGCGGCCGGCGTCTGCGCAACGTTGATGGCCCGGCTCTCGGTCGGCTACGGCTGGTCCTGGCCGGGCGCGATCGGGGCCGCGCTGGTGTGCGGCCTCGTCATCGGCCTGTTCACCGGCTGGCTGTGCGCCAAGATTCGCATCCCGTCCTTCGTGGTCACCCTGGCGCTGTTCCTGGCCTTCCAGGGCGTGACGCTCTTCTTCGTGAACAACGGCCCCGGCGCGCACGGCAACATCTCGATCACCGACAGCTTCATCACCAACCTCTACAACGGTCAGATGCCGGTATGGCTGGGCTGGCTGCTCGCCGCGGTCGCGGTGCTCGGCTACGCGGCGGTCAAGCTGCAGCAGGTGGTCAGCCGCAGCCGGGCCGGCCTGATCGCCGAACCGATCTCGCTGGTGGTGCTGAAGGTGGTGACGCTGGCGGTCGTGCTGGCGGTCGCGGTGTACCTGCTCAACCTGAACCGGGGCGGCACCGGCATCCCCCAGCTGATCAACCAGGGCGGCAAGTTCGTGCTGGTCAAGCCGCCGGCGCTGCGCGGGGTGCCCTGGGTGGTGCTCGAGATCGGCTTCTTCTTCAGCGTCTGGACGTTCGTGCTCAGCCGCACCCGGTACGGCCGGCACGTCTACGCGGTGGGCGGCAACACCGAGGCGGCCCGCCGGGCCGGTATCCGGACCGACCGGATCCGGATCTCGGTGTTCGTGATCAGCTCGTTCATGGCCGCCATCGGTGGCGTGCTGATCGCCTCCAACACCCACTCGGTGGATGCCAACACCGGCGGCGGCAACACCCTGCTGCTGGCGGTCGGTGCCGCGGTGATCGGTGGCACCAGCCTGTTCGGTGGCCGCGGCCGGCCGGCCGACGCGATCATCGGTGGCTTGGTGGTGGCCGTGATCGCCAACGGCATGGCCGACCTGGTGCAGGGCAACAACCGTGACGCCATCCAGTACATCGTGACCGGTGCGGTGCTGTTGCTGGCCGCGGCGGTCGACGCGCTGTCCCGGCGCCGGGCCGGCGCCGCCGGACTCGGCTGACCGGCCGGCGAAGGGACGCTGGAGTGGCGCGACGGCTGGCGGTGCGGCCGGAAGAGATCCGCCGGCACAACCTCAGCCTGCTGCTGCGCCACATCCATCAGCACGGCGAGCTGACCCGGGCCGAGCTCACCACGGCCACCGGGCTGAACCGGAGCACCATCGGCGCGCTGGTCTCGGACCTCGTGACGCTCGGCCTGGTCAGCGAGTACGTGCCGTCCGGCCGGGACCGGGCCGGGCGGCCCTCGCACGTGGTGGCGCCGCGGCCGGACGGGCCGTACGTGCTGGCGGTGGACGTGGCGGTGGAGCGGATCGTGACCGCCACCGTCGGCCTGGGCGGGGTGGTGCACCAGCGGCGGCAGGTGGCCATCGACGGGGCCGCCCGCCGCCCGGAGCTGGTGATCGAGCGGATCGCCGCCGACGCCGAGTGGCTGGCCGCGCACCGGCCGGGCGGTTGCGGGCCGGTCGGCATCGGGGTGTCCATCCCGGGCACCGTGCGCCGCCGGGACGGCTACGTCGAGCACGCACCCAACCTGAACTGGCGGGCGGTGCCGTTCGCGCAGCTGCTCACCGAGGCACTGCGCAGCCCAGGGGCACTGGGCGGCCCAGGGGCACTGGGCGGCCGGCCGGACGTGCAGATCGGCAACGACGCCGACCTCGGCGCGGTCGCCGAGCACCAGCGGGGCGCGGCCACCGGCTACGACCACCTGGTCTACCTCAACGGCAGCGTCGGGGTCGGCGGCGGCATCATCTCCGAGGGCAGCCCGCTGCACGGCGCCGGCGGTTATGCCGGCGAGATCGGGCACATGACGATCAACCCGGACGGCCCGCCGTGCCACTGCGGCAGCACCGGCTGCATCGAGACCTACATCGGCGAGCACGCGCTGCTGCGGGCGGCGGGGGTGACCGGCCGGCACGGTCCGCGCGCGGTGGACGCGGTGTTCATCGACGCCGCCTCCGGCGACCCGGTGGCCCGGCAGGCGGTGCGTACGGTGGCCTGGTGGCTAGGCCGCAGCCTGGCCAACCTGGTGAACTGCTTCAACCCGCAGGCGATCGTGGTCGGCGGCTCGCTGGCCGAGGTGGTCCGGCTGGAGCGGTGCACGGTCGAGGCGGAGCTGGACCGGCGGGCGATGACCGCCTCCCGGGCCGGGGTACAACTGCTGCTGCCCGGCCTGGGCCAGGAGTCGGCGCTGATCGGCGCCGCCGAGCTGGCGTTCCAGGCGCTGCTTGACGCCCCGGACGCACTTCCGGCGGCGGTGCCGGAGCGGTTGGTTTCGCCCAGCTGATCGCTAGATCTGACATCCAGGGTCCCCGGCGCCGCTGGAAGGTGTCGAAGGCACAGTGCTGCGATGAGCAGGCCCGAGCACCCGGCCGCCGCTCGGCTCAGGCGCTGGCCTCACGGGCGGGGTCGAGCACGGCCGAGTCGACTGCGGTCGCATCCGGCACGGCCGGGCTGCCCGGTGAGAACTGGGTGCGGTACAGCTCCGCGTACAACCCGCCGGCCTGGAGCAGCTCGGAATGGGTGCCGGACTGCACCAGCCGGCCCTCGTCGATCACCAGCGAGGTACGTCCCTGCAGGGCAACCGCCAGCGCGTTCTGCACCTGCTGTTCGCTCTCGGAGTCCAGGTGCGCGGTGGCTTCGTCCAGGATCACGATCGGCGGCGCCTTGAGCAGCAGCCGGGCGATCGCGATCCGCTGCTTCTCGCCGCCGGACAGCCGGTAGCCCCGGTCCCCCACCACGGTGTCCAGCCGGTCCGGCAGCTCGGCCACCTTGTCCGCGATGTCGGCCGCCGCCAGCGCCTGCCACAGCTGCTCGTCGGTGGCGTCCGGCCGGGCGTAGCGCAGGTTGGCCGCGATCGTGTCGTGGAACAGGTGCGCGTCCTGGCTGACCACCCCGATGGCGTCCCGCAACGACTGCTGGGTGACCGTCCGGACGTCCCGGCCGCGGACCCGCACCGCCCCGGACCGGACGTCGTAGATCCGCGGCACCAGCTGGCTGATCGTCGTCTTGCCGGCCCCGGACGGCCCGACCAGCGCGATCAGCTGGCCGGCCTCGGCGGTGAAGGAGATGCCGCGCAGCACGTCCGCGCCGGTGCCGGAGTCGAGCACCGCCACGTCCTCCAGCGAGGCCAGCGACACCTCGCTGGCGCTGGGGTAACGGAACCAGACGTCGTCGAACTCGACGGTGGCCGGGCCGTCGCCGAGCGGTGTCGCATCCGGTGCGTCGGCGATCAGCGGCGGCAGGTCGAGCACCTCGAACACCCGGTCGAAGCTGACCAGGGCGCTCATCACGTCCACCCGGGCGTTGGACAGCGCGGTGAGCGGGCCGTACAGCCGGGACAGCAGCAGCGCCAGGGTGACCACGGTGCCGGTGGACAGCCGTCCGGTCAGCGCGTAGTAGCCGCCCAGCCCGTACACCAGCGCCTGGGCGAGCGCGGCCACCAGGGTGAGCGCGGCGAACAGCACCCGGCCGTACATCGCCGAGCGGACCCCGATGTCGCGCACCCGGCCGGCCCGGCTGCGGAACGAGAAGGACTCCACCGGCGCCTTGCCGAAGAGCTTGACCAGCAGCGCGCCGGCCACGTTGAACCGCTCGGTCATGGTGGCGTTCATCGAGGCGTTCAGCTGGTAGGACTCCCGGGTGATCGCCTGCAGCTGGGTGCCGATCCGGCGGGCCGGCAGCACGAACGCCGGCAGCAGGATCAGCGCCAGCAGGGTGATCTGCCAGGACAGGGTGAACATCACCGCCGCGGTGAGCAGCAGGCTGACCACGTTGCTGACCAACCCGGACAGGGTGCTGGTGAACGCCTGCTGGGCGCCCAGCACGTCGGAGTTCAACCGGCTGACCAGCGCGCCGGTCTGGGTGCGGGTGAAGAAGGCCAGCGGCATGGTCTGCACGTGGTCGAACACCGCGGTGCGCATGTCGAAGATCAGGCCCTCGCCGATCCGCGCCGAGTACCAGCGCTGGATCAGCGACAGCCCGGCGTCGATGACCGCCAGCCCGGCGATGATCCCGGCGATCCAGACGACGGTGTGCACCTCGCCGTGGCCGGTGATCTCGTTGACCACCCGGCCGGCCAACACCGGCGTGGCCACCCCGATCAGGGCGTCGCAGACCACCACCAGCAGGAACAGCAACAGCAGCCAGCGGTACGGCCAGGCGAACGCCCGCACCCGGCGGGCGGTGCCCTGGCGCAGGCCCTTGGCCAGCGCCGGATCCCGCCGCATCGACCGCATCACGGCCCAGTGGCCGCCGGGGTGACTCATATATCCATTTTGCTGTCCGCGCCGGCGTTCGTTCTGCTCATGCGTCCTCGGCGAACTCGTCCTCGGCGAACTCGTCCTTGGCGAACTCGTCCTTGGCGTACTCGTCCTCGGCCGTCAGCCCGGCCAGCAGCCGCAGCTGCCGGTACTGGGCCTCCCGCTCGGCCAGTTCCTGTTCGGCCTGCCCGCGGTCGGCGGCGCGCAGCAGCAGCGCCTTGATCTCGATGACCGCCTCACGCGGTGCGTCGAGGATCCGCCGTACGAACTGCTCACCGGTCTCGAGCAGCTGCTCGGCCGGGACCAGCACGTTGACCAGGCCCATCCGTTCGGCCTCGACGGCCGGCACCCGGGCCCCGGTCAGGCAGATCGCGGCCGCCCGGGAGTAGCCGACCAGCTCGACCAGCCGCTTGGTGCCGCCCAGATCCGGCACCAGGCCGAGCGCGATCTCCCCCATGGTGAACTGGGCGTCGGTCGCCGCGATCCGGATGTCACAGGCCAGCGCCAGCTGGAATCCGGCGCCGACCGCGTGGCCCTGCACCAGGGCGACGCTGACCAGGTCCGGCCGGGCCAGCGCGGCGAAGGCGGCCTGGAAGCCGGCGATCTCGGCCAGCGCCCGCTCGTGCGGCATGCCGGCCAGCTCGGCCAGTCCCGGCGCGTCCGGGATGCCGCCGGGGGCGAGCAGCCGCCGGTCCAGGCCGGCCGAGAAGGACGCCCCCTCGCCGCGTACCAGCAGCACCCGGACGGTGCCGGGCAGCTTGTTGATCGCGGTCCGCAGCGCGGCCCAGGTGAGCGGGCTCTGCGGGTTGCGTTTGTCCGGTTGGTTCAGGGTTACCGTGGCCACGTCGGCCGCCGCGGACAGCGTCAGGCTGAACCCCGCAGCCGCCGGGACCTCGGTCGCCGTGGGGCTTGACTCAGAACTCAGGGCTACTTCCTCTTTCCGCGGGTGGCACCGCCGCGCCCGCGCAGGGTGACCTCGTTCTCGCTCAGCAGGCGGTGGATGAATCCGTACGAGCGATTATGGCTGTCCGCGAGTTCGCGGATGCTGCGGCCCTTCTCGTACTGCTTCTTGATCTCGATCGCCAACTTGCTTCGGTCGGAACCCGTGATACGGGCGCCCTTCTTCAGATCGGCCACCGTCGGTTCCTCTCTTTGAGTTGAACGCCAGTGAAGGCACCAGTGCGAGGGGACCAGCCGCGCTGGATCCCGGTCGTGCTCGGGGGCGCTGCGCGGTCAGCGACTCCCCGACAGGGGCTGATGATGACCTTCCTAACCGCTAGATCAACCGAGCGCAATCCCCACCGGGTAACGGATCTCAGCGTGAGATCAGGCCAGTGCCACCAAATCGGCCAGGTCGGCGCTCCAGCTGTCCTCCACCCCGTCCGGCAGCAGGATGACCTTGTCCGGATTGAGCGCTTCCACCGCACCCTCGTCGTGGGTGACCAGCACGATCGCCCCGGCGTAGCGGCGCAGCGCGTCCAGCACCTGCTCCCGGCTGGCCGGGTCCAGGTTGTTGGTGGGCTCGTCCAGCAACAGCACGTTCGCCGCGCTGGTGACCAGCATGGCCAGCGCCAGCCGGGTCTTCTCACCGCCGGAGAGCACGCCGGCCGGCTTGTCCACGTCGTCGCCGGAGAACAGGAAGGCGCCCAGCGTGCTGCGCAGTTGCAGGTCGGCGGGCTCCGGCGCCGCGGACCGCATGTTCTCCAGCACGGTGCGTTCGGTGTCCAGGGTCTCGTGCTCCTGGGCGTAGTAGCCCAGCCGCAGGCCGTGGCCGGGGTTGATCTCGCCGGTGTCCGGCTGCTCCACCCCGGCCAGCAACCGGAGCAGGGTGGTCTTGCCGGCGCCGTTCAGCCCGAGGACGACCACCCGGGTGCCGCGGTCCACGGCTAGGTCGACGTCGGTGAACACCTCCAGCGAGCCGTAGGACTTGGACAGCCCCTCGGCGGTCAGCGGGGTCCGGCCGCACGGCGCCGGATCCGGGAAGCGCAGCCGGGCGACCTTGTCCTGCTGGCGCAGTTCGGCCATGCCGGCGCTGAGCGCATCGGCCCGGCGCAGCATCTGCTGGGCGGCTCTGGCCTTGGTGGCCTTGGCCCGCATCTTGTCCGCCTGGCTGCGCAGCGCGTCGATCTTGCGTTCGGCGTTGGCCCGTTCCCGGTGCCGCCGCCGCTCGTCCGCCTCGCGCTGGGTGAGGTAGGTCTTCCAGCCGACGTTGTAGACATCGAGATTCGCGCGATTTGCATCTAAGTACCAGACCTTGTTCACCGCCGCGTCCAGCAGCTCCACGTCGTGGCTGATCACGATCAGCCCGCCCCGGTGGCCCTTGAGGAAGTCCCGCAGCCAGCCGATCGAGTCGGCGTCCAGGTGGTTGGTCGGCTCGTCCAGCAGCAGCGTGCCCGGCTCGCCGGCCGAATCGGCGAACAGGATCCGGGCCAGCTCGATCCGCCGCCGCTGGCCGCCGGACAGCGTGCCCAGCGGCTGGGCCAGTACTCGTTCCGGCAGCCCCAGGTGCGAGCAGATCCGGCCCGCCTCGGCCTCGGCCGCGTAGCCGCCGAGCGCGGCGTACCGCTCCTCCAACTGGCCGTACCGGCGGATCAGGCCTTCGTTGTGGTGCTCCTCGGCCAGCCGGTGCCCGGTCTTGGTCAGCTCGTGCAGCAGCGCGTCCAGGCCGCGGGCGGACAGCACCCGGTCGGCCGCGGTCTGGGCCAGGTCGCCGGTACGCGGGTCCTGGGGCAGATAGCCCACCTGCCCGCTGCGCCGGACCGAGCCGGCGTGCGGCAACGTCTCACCGGCCAGCACCTTCAAGGTGGTGGTCTTGCCGGCGCCGTTGCGGCCGACCAGGCCGATCCGGTCGCCGGGCTGCACCCGCAGGCTGGTCGGTTCCAGCAGGATCCGGGCGCCCGCGCGCAGCTCGAGGTCGGTGGCGGTGATCATGATGGGCTTTCGGTCTCTCGGGCGGTGGGAATCGGCGGTGGTGTCACTGCTCTGCGATCAGTCCCGGACGGTGCCCATGCGATCCAGGCTACCGTACGGATCGGGCGTAACCCTCGCCGTCTGTGCTGTCTCGAGTCGCTCTCGGGAGTTTTGATGCAATACAACGACGACGCCCAACTGGACACCTCGGTGGTCGAGGACGCCAGGTCCGGTGGCCTCGGCCTCGGTGGTTTGGCGGCCGGCGGAGGTGGCCTCGGCATCGTCGGGGTGATCATCGTCGTGCTGATCAACGTGCTCGGCGGCGGCGGTTCGTCCGGGCTGCCGGGCGGTCTGAACGGGCTGTCCGGGGTGGGTTCGTCCGGCGTCAGTTCGGTGGACAACAGCCAGCTGGCCCAGTCCTGCCGGACCGGCAAGGACGCAAACACCCGCACCGACTGCGCGCTGGTGGCCGACATCGAATCCATCGAGGACTACTGGCGTGGTTCGCTGCCCGGGCTGGGCGCGTCCTATCAGCATGCGCCGACCCGGTTCTTCCGCGGCCAGACCTCGACCGGCTGCGGGGCCGCCGACTCCGGGGTCGGGCCGTTCTACTGCCCGGCCGATGACAAGGTGTACATCGACCTGTCGTTCTTCGACGAGCTGCACACCCAGTTCGGCGCCACCGGCGGTGCGTTCGTCAACGCTTATGTGCTGGCGCACGAGTACGGCCATCACGTGCAGGATCTGCTCGGCGTGGAGTCCCGGGTGAACCACTCGGCGACCGGCGCCTCGTCCGACTCGGTGCGGCTGGAACTGCAGGCCGACTGCTATGCCGGGGTGTGGGCGCACTTCGCGACCTCGGTGCCGGACGCCTCCGGCCAGCCGTTGATCAGCTCTATCTCATCGGCCGATGTTGCTGCGGCGCTGGACACCGCCGGCCGGATCGGCGACGACTGGATCCAGACCCACCTGGGGTCCGGCCAGGTCGATCAGAACACCTTCACCCACGGCACCTCGGCGCAGCGCGAACGGTGGTTCTCCACCGGCTATTCGTCGGGTGCGGCGTCCCGGTGTGACACGTTCTCGGCGGGCAGTCTGTAGTCCTATCCCGGCGAGAACACCCGCAGCCGGCAGGACACCCCGGATGAACGCGCCACCCGCAGATCGGTCGTCCAAAGCTCGAGATCGAGCAGCTCGGCCAGCGCGACATAGGCGGCGTCGTAGGCGGTCAGGTTATCGCGCAATTGCCAGCATCTGTTCAGCAAGGGCAGGTGGTCGTGGCGCTGGATCGGCAGGTCGGCGAGGTCCTCGATTGCTGCCCTGGCCCTCGATTCCGGCACCTGCCCACCTCGGCTCAAGCCACGCAGCGCGGAGAGCACTTCCAGATCGAGCAGGCTGGGTGCGGCTAGTTCCTCGCCCCGTAGCGCGCCCCGCACTGCGTCGGCGTCGGTTGCAACCAACGCCGCGACCACCAAACCGGCGTCAACGACGATCACGCTCGGCCCGTACGGCTGAGGTCGCGTCGGCCATGGTGACTGAGGTCGGCCGGCGTGCCGCAGCCCGCTCCAGCACTTCCTCGAGCGTTTGACGCTTGGCCTGCGCGATCAGTCCGGCAAGCAGATATTCCTGCAGCGACTGGTGAGCCCGAGCCGCTCGTTGTTTCAGTACGGCCAAGGTCTCGTCCGGCACGTTCTTGATCTGCACGCTGGTCATGGCGCCATTATGGCGCTCGTCATGCTTCTGGCCCAGCCTGGATAACGGCGCTATGCGGGATGACAGACCCTGCGGCGCGGTCGGGCTACAGGTAGCCGGTCTTAATCTAGTCGTTTTCCGGGGTCGAGACTCGAGTCGCGAATCGGCCGCGGCCAGACGCGCCCTAAAGGGCTTAACAAGCCCTGAAGGTTTGAAGTATGACCGTGGAAGGGGGATGATTGAGGCAATCAGATGAGTGTTGAAAGGTGCGCCTCATGGACTGGCACGGTTGATCCGCAGCAGCCGCAATCGTCAGCTGCGGTCAGCTCTGTCCGTCACATTGCCGGCTTGAACCTCCGCGAGGGCCTGCCGGAGACGCTCATCGAGCATAGTGACGGGGATGCTAAGAATAGGGGTAAGAGTCAAGACCCCCATCTCGTCTTCTTCCACGCGATATCGGGTGTGTGAAGGATTGCCTGCTCGACCTAGTGACACTCTCCGGCGGGGATCGACTTCAACTTCGCCGACAAAACGGGGTTCCATTGTTAGCGAACCTCCCTCATCACTTTCCGATCCATAGGTGCAACGATCGCGAGCCGCGTGATGCATGTGCCCCAGGAGGGTAATACCCAAAGCGGGTGCTTGCCGATACACAAGCACCCGCGTGCAGCAACGGCTTGAGGCGCAGGGATGTGTACGGCCTTCGGCTATCGCCCGGATACATGCCCCAGCTTGTCAGCCAATGGGCCGGGGGAAGCGGGATGGGACAGGGAAGGACGATTCGAACAGGGTTGTTGGATCGATGACATCACCGGCAAACTCCGCCACCTTGGCTCGGAGCCAGTCCCACTTGTATCGCACGTCAGAAGATGATGCAGCACGGCCGATGTTGATTTTTTCTATTATATTGGAAACTTGCTGAATACAATCTGGCAAACCTCCAATCTCCCAACGCAGGAAGTCAATCGATCTAGCCCGTCTTGGCAGGATTAC
Organism: Jatrophihabitans sp.; assembly: GCA_035763985.1. GTDB lineage: Bacteria > Actinomycetota > Actinomycetes > Mycobacteriales > Jatrophihabitantaceae > Jatrophihabitans_A. The sequence goes on from DASUAC010000018.1 coordinate 12,946, forward strand.
GCCTGGCCTTGCCCGGAGAGCCTCTGCAGCAAAAAGGGGAACGTTATCGCCGACCATTCGCTGGACTCTCTT
>DASUAC010000019.1:0-4416 GCA_035763985.1 Jatrophihabitans sp.
TCCGTACGCAATTTCCGCGAATTCCGACTTGCTCACTCCGGCAAGGTGAGCAACGCTAGAAGTACGCACGTTGCGACGGCCCTAACCCTTGGCCCACCCAACGAGGCTCGTCGAGGTTCGACACACCAACCTCGACGACAGAAGAGGTTCTTGAAGTACGTCGCAGCTCGTGAAAGTATTCACAAGCGCTGTTGCGAAGCGTGAGTTAACGAATGTCACCGCTTTTGACCCGCAGCAGTAGTCAAGCAAGTGAGGAGAACGAACGCATGGACTGGCGTCACCGTGCGGTATGCCGCGACGAGGACCCGGAACTGTTCTTTCCGATTGGCAACACCGGTCCGGCATTGATGCAGATCGAAGAGGCGAAGGCCGTGTGCCGTCGCTGTCCGGTCATCTCCGAATGCCTGTCCTGGGCATTGGAGAGTGGCCAGGACGCAGGCGTTTGGGGCGGCCTGAGCGAGGACGAGCGTCGCGCGCTCAAGCGTCGCAACGCCCGCGCCAGGGCTCGCATGGGTTGACACCGGCCGGCCGGCTCGCCCACTCGGCGGGCCGGGAGGAGTTCCACGGCAAGAACCAGAAACCCGCTGGCACCCCAGCGGGTTTCGGTGTTTCTCGGGCTCCTAGACGGTTCGCCCAGCCGCCCGGACGAACCGCCGGTCGGCGGGGGCGGCCGCCGGCCACGACATGTTTGCGTCGGCCGGCGGATCAGCCGCGGCGCAGCGGGATGCGCAGTGTCACCGCGGTACCGCTCTCGTCCGCGCCGGTCCGGCGCTGCAACTCCATGGTGGCGTCCAGCTCGGCCCCGACCAGGGTCTGCACGATCTGCAGGCCGAGCCGGTCGGACGCGCCGAGCGAGAACCGCTCCGGCAGGCCGGCGCCGTCGTCGATCACCTGCACGGTCAGTACGCCACGTTCCCGCTTGCCGGTCACCCGCACCCCGCCGGCCCGGTCCCCGGGGAAGCCGTGCTCGACCGCGTTGCCGATCAGCTCGGTGAGCACCATGACCAGCGGAGTGGCCAGCGCCGCCGGCAACTCGCCGAACGAGCCGGTCCGGCTGACCGTCACCCGGCCGCCACCGCCGCTGACGTCGGCGAGCATGCCGAGCAGCCGGTCCACCACCTCGTCGAAGGCCACCTCCTCGTCGATGGCCGAGGACAACGTCTCGTGCACCAGCGCGATCGAGGACACCCGGCGCATCGACTCCTCCAGCGCCGTCCGGGCCTCGGCGTTGGCCACCCGCCGGGACTGCAGCCGGAGCAGCGCCGCGACCGTCTGCAGGTTGTTCTTCACCCGGTGATGGATCTCGCGGATGGTGGCGTCCTTGCTCAGGATCTGCCGGTCCCGGCGGCGCAGCTCGGTGACGTCCTGCAGCAGCACCAGCGCGCCCAGCGACTCGCCTCGCGGATGCAGCGGAATGGCCCGCAACTGCACGGTGGCCCCGTCGCCACTGTTGACCTCCCGGCTCGGTGGGTGGATGCCGCGCAGCGCGTCGTCCATCATCTCGGCCAGGTCCGCGGCCTGGAACGGGTCCTGGGTGAGGCCGGCGACCGCCACCGCCAGCGGCTCACCCTGCAGGTTGCCGGTCAGGCCCAGCCGGCGCAGCGCGGACGATCCGTTCGGGCTGGCGTAGAGCACCCGGCCTGCCCCGTCCACCCGGATCATGCCGTCGCCGACCCGCGGCCCGGCCCCTTCCTCGCGTTCACCGGTGGGGCCGGGGAACTGTCCGGTGGCCACCATCGAGGCCAGATCCGCCGCGCTCTGCAGGTAGGCAAGCTCCAGCTGGCTGGGGCTGCGCACGCTGGTCAGGTTGCTGTCCCGGCCGAGCACCGCGACGGTCTGGGACCGGAAGACGATCGGGATGGCCTCCCGGCGGATGGGCACGCCGTCCTCCCAGTCCGGGTCGGACTCCCGGAAGATCCGCGACTCGGTCATCGCCACGCACAGCGCGCCGGCCCGGTCCCCGGCCAGCTTCTCCCCTACCCGGTCGTGCAAATAGGCGGTCGGACCGGTGGTGGGCCGGCACTGGGCGGCGCACAGGAAGGTGCCGTCCGGCAGCACCGGCGCCCAGAGCAACAGGTCGGCGAACGACATGTCCGACAGCAGCTGCCACTCGGCCACCAGCTGCTGCAGATGCTCGATCTGGGCGGCAGTCAACGAGGTGTGGCTGGCGAGGAGGTTGGACAGCGCTGACATGGTTCGCACCAGCCTGCCACACCCGGCTTCCGGCCGGCCGGGATCGTGGAGAAATCCGGGCGAGTGGCCCGTCCGGCAGGTGTGACCAAGCGTGGAACGGGGCATACCCCTGCTGTCGGCTGTCCGGCACGGCGGCAGCCGGGCCGCGCGAACCGCGGATTGGTGCGCGTGGCAGATCCCAGCGGTGCCTTGGCTGCACTAGATTGCCTGCATTCGAGGCATCTCTATCAGGGAGGTCGGATGGCTACTCCTGCCCGGTACCGGCTGTCTGCCGGCGCATTGATCGCGGTCACGATCCTGCTCGCAATCCCGATCCTTGCGCTGGTGCTGGTACCCATCTACGCCAAGAAGTCCCCGGAGCTCTGGGGCTTTCCCTTCTTCTACTGGTATCAGCTGCTCTGGGTGCTGATCTGCGGCCTGTTCACCTCGGCCGCGTACCGAGTGATCCAGCGTGACCGCAGGGCGACCCGACGCGACCGGGCGGAGGTGCAACGATGAGCGGGCACTCGGTCGAACTCGCGTCCGGCTCAGGAGTGGACGGCACCGCCCTGGGCGTACTGCTGTTCTTCTTCGTGGTGGTGACCGTCGGCGGCTTCTGGGCGGCCCGTTGGCGGCGCGCCGACTCACCGCACTCGCTGGACGAATGGGGCCTGGGCGGCCGCTCGTTCGGCACCGTGATCACCTGGTTCCTGCTGGGCGGTGACCTCTACACCGCGTACACCTTCATCGCGGTGCCGGCGGCCATGTTCGCCACCGGCGCGGTGTCCGGTTACTTCGCGGTGGCCTACACGATCCTGGTCTATCCGATCATCTTCATCTTCATGCCGCGCATGTGGTCGGTGGCGCACAGCAAGGGGTACGTGACCGCGGCCGACTTCATCCGCGGCCGGTTCGACTCCAGGATCCTGGCGCTGGCGGTGGCGATCACCGGCATCCTGGCCACGATGCCCTACATCGCGCTGCAGCTGGTGGGCATCCAGGCGGTCATCGACACCATCGGCATCGGCGGCAAGGGCAACGCGTTCGTACAGGACCTGCCGCTGCTGATCGCCTTCGCGGTGCTCGCCGCCTACACCTACTCCTCCGGCCTGCGGGCGCCGGCGCTGATCGCGTTCGTCAAGGACAGCCTGGTCTACCTGGTGATCGCGGTGGCCATCGTCTACGTCGGCGTGCACGTCGGCTTCCACCACCTGTTCCAGGCTGCGCAGACCAAGATGGCCACCAAGAACCCCAAGACGCACGCGGCCACCGGGGTGTTCGTACCGGCCAAGAACAGCTACTGGGCCTACGCCACCCTGGCGCTCGGCTCGGCGATGGCGCTGTTCATGTACCCGCACTCGATGACCGCCGTGCTGTCCGGCCGGTCCCGCAACGTGATCCGGCGCAATGCCTCGATCCTGCCGACCTATTCGCTGATGCTCGGCCTGCTCGCACTGCTCGGCTACGCCGCGATCGCGGAGAAGACCTCGGTGATCGGCAGCGACGGCAAGCCGAATCCGCAGCTGGCGGTGCCGCACTTCTTCCGCGACCAGTTCCCGCACTGGTTCGCCGGGGTGGCCTACGCGGCGATCGCGATCGGCGCACTGGTGCCGGCCGCCATCATGTCGATCGCGGCGGCGAACCTGTTCACCCGCAACGTCTACCGGGAGTTCGTGAAGCCGGACGCCGACCCGAGGCACGAGGCGACGGTCTCCAAGATCACCTCGCTGGTGGTCAAGTTCGGTGCGCTGATCTTCGTGCTGGCGCTGGACAAGCAGAACGCGATCAACATGCAGTTGCTCGGTGGCGTCTGGATCCTGCAGACGTTCGTGGCGATCGTGGTCGGGCTCTACACCCGCTGGCTGCACCGGTGGGCGCTGCTGGCCGGCTGGGCGGTCGGCATGATCTACGGCACGGTGGCCGCCTACCACCAGAAGACTCAGACGGTGCACCACTTCGGCAGTTCGCTGGCCACCTTCCCGTACACGCACACCAAGGTGTACATCGCCTTCTCGGCGCTGGTGCTCAACCTGGTGGTGTCGGTGGTGCTGACGCTGGTGCTGCGGGCGGTGCGCGCGCCGGGCGGAGTGGACCAGACCATCGAGGAGAACTACTACGCCGAACCGGACGAGACGGTCGCGGCAGTTCCCGGTACGGAGGGCGGCCTGCCGGCGCCCGGAGCCGCAGCCAGCAGAACCTGAACCGACTCCGGCCGGGCGGCGGTGGGATCACCGCCGCCCGGCC
>DASUAC010000020.1:0-2918 GCA_035763985.1 Jatrophihabitans sp.
AGGAGGGGCTGGCCGACGTGCGAGCCGGCTCGGACGTGGCCAACTACCTGCTCGCGCCGGGCTCGTTCTACGACCGGTTGCGGGCCCGGGCCCGTCAGTTGGCGGCCGGCTTCGTGGCCCCGCCGATCGGGGCGCACCCCCTGGTCGCCGAGCTGATCTGGGACCGGTACGACCAAGCCGCCGCCGGCCTTGGGCAGACCGGCTGACGGGCTCGATTCCGCGCCGGTCGGCTCGCCCGGTAGACTCCTTCCAGCCCGCCGGTCTCCGCTGGTGGGCGTACGGCCAGGTAGCTCAGTTGGTACGAGCGACCGCCTGAAAAGCGGTAGGTCGGCAGTTCGATCCTGCCCCTGGCCACCACCGTCCCTGCCGCACCTGTCCGGCCGTCCGAAGCCGACCTTCGTCGCGGGCTTTCATCCTCCGCCGACTCCGCCGACTCCGCCGACTCCGCCGCCAAGGGCCATCTGCCGACAGGTCCGTGTCCTCTGGCCCCGAGTCACCCGCCGAATGCCACCGTGGAGGCATGGCCGTCCCTGCCGGGGAGGTGGTCACGGTGGTCGTTCCGGTCTCGTAGCTGCGGCGCCAGTCCGTCCTCGCCGGCGTGGCCAGCGGTGGCTCACGGTGGCGTTCGCGTTGATCTTGCTGGCCGTTGCGATGCCGCCGGTCCGGCGTTCGCGGTCACCGGTGCGGATTTGCTTACCACGGCGCAGTAAAAGGGTGGTCGTCCATCGCCACCTCACGTAGCCGGCTGTGGCATCGACGATCCGCTATATTGGGAGGATGTCGCCCAGGACCAGCGGTCAACTGCTGCGAGCCGCCCGTCTGCGGGCCGGACTCACCCAGGTGGCGCTGGCCCGACGGGCCGGCGTCGCGCAGAGCGTGATCAGCGCGTACGAGTCGGGGCATCGGCAACCGGCCCTGCCTACGTTGACCGCCTTGGTGAATGCTGCGGGATTCGAACTGGATATGCGCCTGCGGCGCAGAGATCCACTGTCTCGGCTGAGCGGCCCCATCGGGCAACGGGTACGCAAGCACCGCCGCGCGCTGCTCGCGATGGCCGCCGAGCATGGAATCAGCAATGTGCGGTTGTTCGGCAGCGTCGCACGTGGCGAAGACCGGCCGGACAGCGACGTCGACCTGATGGTTGACCTTCCGCCGGGCCTGGGGTTGGTCGGCTTGACCCGGACCACGGCCGATCTGGAACGCCTTCTCGACGCGCGGGTCGAACTCGTACCGGCGGATGCCGTCAAACCCGATGTCCTTGCCCGAGCCGCCGAAGATCTCATCGTCCTGTGAGTTATCGCGATGAACAGCGACTGGCAGACATTGCCGCCGCAATCGCGGCTATCCGCTCGCACGTCCAGCGCGGCAGCTTGACCGACGGGCTGGTATTCGACGCCGTACGCATCCGGCTGGTCGAGATCGGCGAAGCAGTGAAAGCCCTGCCTTCCGATCTGCTCGGCACCGAGCCGATGATCGCCTGGAGCCAGATCGCCCGACTGCGCGACCACCTCGCGCATCGGTATTTCGATACCACGCATTCGATCATCCAAGCGACCGTTGACCATGAGCTGAATGAGTTGGTCCCAGCAGTCGAGCGCCTCCGCCACCGGCTCGCGCACGACCCGACGGATCGTTAGGCGCGGTGCTCACTGCGTCAGCCGTCCGCCGCCTCGCGTTCGATCCAGCGGGCGATCACCTCGACGACGTAATGCCGCTGCCCGGCGTCGAGCTCGATTCCCTTGGCAATGCCGTGCCAACGCTGCAGGCAGGTACGGCAGCACGTCGCCGTGGCATGTTGGGCGACGAACACCGGATGCCCGCGGTACGGGGTCTGCTTGCCGTCCTTGACCGGGTCGGCCGGCGCCAGCCGCCGTCCGATGATCTCCGCCGCGTGCCGGCGCATGGTCGCCATCCCGCGGAGTTGCACGGTGGACCGTTCGGGTGCCCGCAGGTGGAACTTCGCGCGGAACGGTTGGCTCGCGATCCGGGCAAGGCGCTGGTCGATCTCGGACAGGTCGGGCATCACCCATCACCGTACGACCTGACGAACCCGACCCGTGGCGGAACAGAATGGAAGGGGGGCTGCGACAGCGCAGAAGGACCGAGCGGACCAAGCGCAAGGAGGCAGCCGTGGCTCAGAGTCATCGAATCCCGGCCGGGTCGGCGTTCCTGCCGGGCGAGATCATCGTGCCGCCCGGCGCCTGCGGTCTGGTGCTGTTCGCGCACGGCAGCGGCAGCAGCCGGCACAGCCCGCGAAACCGAGCCGTCGCTGCGAAGCTGGCCGACGCCGGGATAGGCACCGGCCTGTTCGACCTGCTCACCGAGGCGGAGGGCGAGATCGATGCCGTCACCGGCGACTACCGATTCGACGTGCAACTGCTGGGCGAACGGCTCACCGCGATCACCGATTGGCTGGCCGAGCAGGACAGCACCGCCGGCCTGGCGACCGGCCTGTACGGGGCCAGCACCGGCGCCGCCGCTGCGCTGATCGCGGCCGCGGCCCGTCCGCGAGCGGTGCAGGCGGTCGTCTCCCGGGGCGGACGGCCCGACCTCGCCGAGGACGTACTGTCGCAGATACACCAGCCCACGCTGCTCATCGTCGGCGAACGGGATCCGGCCGTCCTCACCCTGAACCGGGTGGCGCTGGCGAAGCTGACCGGCCCGGCCCGGCTGGAGGTCGTGCCGAACGCGACGCACCTGTTCGGTGAACCGGGCGCGATGGAGCGAGTGACCGAGTTGGCAGGCGACTGGTTCGTCCGGTACCTGAGGCGCTGATCGCGCCAGGCCAGTACGCCGGCGGGCTGTCAATCCGAATGGCTAGCCGGCTGCGGCGAGCACCCGCCGGTGGATGCCGAGCAGGATGCCGGCCAGCGTGTCCTTGGTCAGCCCGCCGGTACGCAGCCGGAGCCGGACGGTGC
>DASUAC010000021.1:0-3445 GCA_035763985.1 Jatrophihabitans sp.
ACCACGGCAGGATCAGCGACTTGAACCACTGCGCCGGATCGCTGGTCAGTGAAGCGAAGTTGGTGTTGGGCAGCCACCCGAGGTTGTACTTGAAGACCAGCAGCAGGATCGGGCCGGTGAAGAAGATGGGCAGCGAGACGGCGGCCAGCGCCATGGTCATCGCGCTGCGGTCGAACAGCGTTCCGCGCTTGAGGGCGGAGATGGAGCCGATGGTCAGCCCGCCCAGCAGCCACAGGGTGGCGGCGCCGGCGGCCAGGCTGACCTCGATCGGCAGCGCCTGCTTGATCATCGTGGTGACCGGCAGGTTCAGCCGGAAGGAGTAGCCGAGGCACGGCGCCGAGCAGTGCACGGTGGAGGTGCCGTCGGTGAGGTCACGGCCGAAGAAGATGCCGTGCAACCAGTTCAGGTACTGCTTCCAGACCGGCAGGTCGAAGCCGTAGCGGTGCTCGATCAGCTTCAACGTTGCCTGGTCCGGCGGGATCTTGCCGACGTAGAACAGGGCTGGCGAGGTATGGGCGAACTTCGGCCCGAGCTGGAAGATGAAGAACGTCAGGAAGCTGGCGGCCGCGAGCACCAGGATGCCCGCGAGAATCCGGCGAATGATGTATCTGATCATCGAATCTCCCTGTCGGTGGCCGGCCCTGTCTCCGCGTCGGTGGCCGGCCCGGCGTCAGCCGGACCGGCCACCAACACTTGCCACCTCATCTAGTCGGCGGGAACTTCACTCTCAACTACGTACGAGCGGCTTACTTGCCGTCGCTCACACCCAGGTTCACGATGTCGTAGTACGAACCCAACGCGAAGTTGTTCCGGACGTTGGTCAGACGCGGGTTACGGTAGTACAGCGTCTTGTCGTACTCGAACGGCAGCATGACTGCGTCCTGCATGACCTGAGCGTCCAGCTGCTTGAACAGGTCGTCGTGCCGACCGGTGCTCTTGGAGGCCTCCTGGAGGAGCTGGTCCACCTTCGGGTCCTTCAGCTGGTAGTAGTTACCGCCACCGGGCGGGGCGTTGCTGGCCACGATGGAGGTCCAGAAACCGCCACCGGTCGGGTAGTCAGCACCCCAGCCGGCCTGCGCCATACCAATGCCGACGCTCTTGACGGTGTCCGGCTTGCCGATGAAGCCACCGTAGTAACCGGACTGCGCGTGCACAGCCGCGGTCACCCGGATGCCGACGCGGGCCAGCGCCTGCTGGGTCGCGTTGAACACCGCCGGGCCCTTGCCCACGTTGACGTAGGCCTCCTTGATGGCGAAGCCGTTGGGCTGGCCGCACTGCTGCAGCTCGTCCTTGGCCTTGGCCAGGTCACCGGTGTTGTCCGGGCCGTCCGGGTACGGGTTGGCGTTCGGGTCGAAGCCCGGGACGGTCGGCTGGGTGCCGGTGTTGGCGATCTGGCCACCGTAGCTACCGCCACGGGCCCGGATCAGGTCGGACTTGTTGATCGCGTAGAAGATCGCCCGACGGCAGTGCACGTTGTCCAGCGGCTTGACCTGCTGGAACACCGCGAAGTACCGGACGTAGGAGGACACCGGGTTGTCGGCGTTCTTCTTCAGGTTCGGGTCGCTCGCGATCTTGGTCTGGAACGGAATCTGCACGCCACCGTCAGGGTCAGCGTCGGCCGTGCCGGCTTCCAGCTGGTTGTCGTTGTCGTTGGCGTTGGTGTTGATGTTCAGGGTGATCTTGTCGACGTGCGGCGTACGGATCTTGTCCGTGGACTGCTGCCACTGGTCGTTGCGCACCCAGACGACCTTCTGCTCCGGGGTGTAGGACTGGAACTTGAACGGTCCGTTCGACAGCGGGTGCAGGGTGTAGCGGGCACCGTTGAAGCTGCCGTTCTCGGTCAGCGGCACCGGAGCGGACGCCGGCAGCGTCATCAGGTAGTCGAAGTCCGGGATGGAGGTGTTCAGCTTGAAGATGATGGTCTTGTCGTCCGGCGTGGTGATCTGGTCGAGCCCACCGGTCTTGTCCTTGTACGGGCCCTTGTAGGTCGGGTTACCGTCCGCGTCACACTTGTCCAGCGAGCACAGGTAGTACGAGGCCGGCCCCTGGCTGAAGATGTCGGTGGCGAAGATCCGCTCCAGGCCGTACTTGACCTCCTTGGAGGTCACCGGCTGGCCGTTCTCCCACTTGACGTCCTTCAGGTGGTACGTCCACTGGGTGAAGTCGGCATTGTGCTCGCCCAGGGCGGTCGCCAGGTCGGGCTCGATGGCGACGTTGTTGGCGCCCGGGATCGAGGAGTAGCCGACCAGGGTCCGGGTGAACAGGCGCTGCATGTTCCAGCACCATCCGTAGTAGGTGTTCGCCGGGTCCCACGAGTCGCAGTCACCGGTGGCGACCAGGTTCAGGCTGCCGCCGTTCTTGTCGGACTTGTTGACGAACCCTACGGTCGCGGCGTTGAACGCGGCCGCAACGTTCTGGCGGGAGCCGCTCCCGTTGGTTTGCGACGCCTGCGAGTTGTCGTTACCGTTTCCACCCCCGCTTCCACAAGCGGTGATGATCATGGACGCGGCGGCGGTCAAACCGAACGCCACAGCGGCCTTTCTGTTCAGTTGCATTGGTGTCTCTCACCCTCCTAGGCGATCGGAACTGCTCGCCGGCTGATCAGGGCCGGCCCGGCTGGCACCGGTTTGGATCCCCCGCACTCGGGCGGGGGCCAAAACTAGACGACGACTGCAGTCATGTCATCGAACTGACTTCGGGTCGAGGGCATCTCGCAGCCCGTCCCCGAACAGGTTGAACGAAAGCACGGTCAGGAACAGCGCTAGCCCTGGCCAGAGCAAGAATGTGGGGTCGTTCTGGAAGTACGGGCCGGCGTCGGACAGCATGCCGCCCCAGGACGCGGTCGGCGGCTTGACGCCCACCCCGAGGTAGGACAGGCCGGCCTCACCGAGGATGTACACCGGGATGGTCAGGGTCAGCCAGACCAGCACCGGCCCCATGATGTTCGGCAGTACCTCCCGGGTGATGATCCGCCAGTCGCTGGCGCCCAGACTGCGGGCCGCGTCGACGAACTCCTTCTCCCGCAGCGAGAACACCTGGCCACGCACGATCCGGCCCAGGTAGGCGAAGCCGAAGAAGCCGAGCACGAACATCACCACGGCGAAGTTCAGCGTCTGCCCGGACATGCCGAGGAACGACGGTGAGCTGCTGAAGATGGCCAGCAGCGCGATGGCGAACAGCAGCGTCGGGAAGGACAGCAGCACGTCCATCATCCAGGAGAGCACCACATCGGCGACGCTGCGGTAGTAGCCGGAGACGACCCCGATGATGATGCCGAGGACCAGCGACAGCACCACCGCCGAGCAGGCGATGAGCATCGAGGTGCGCGCGCCGGCGATGATCCGCGCGAGCACGTCCCGGCCGTTGGTCGGTTCCACCCCCAGCCAGTGCTCCGGGCTGGCACCGCCGAAGGCACCGAGCGGCATGTTGGTGTCGGCGCTGGTCA
>DASUAC010000022.1:0-3103 GCA_035763985.1 Jatrophihabitans sp.
GACGCCGGGCTGACGAACGCACGTCTCGGTGCCGGGCCGAGTGACGCCGGGCTGACGAACGCACGCGGCGCCGCGCCCGGCGGGGCGCGGCGCCGCCTCATGCGGCAGGGATCCGTCGAGCGGCTACCCCACCACCCCAGCAAGCCGATCGGCCCGATCGGTCACGGCTGCCGACTCGCAGGTGCCCGGCACCCGGGCGATCCGGAGCAGGTCGACCATCTTGAAGCTGCCCTCGCAGGTGGCCAGCGTCGGCTGCCAGCGCGGGTACATCGAGCGGTAGGAGCCCGGGTCGGCATCGAGCAGGCCGATCAGCACCTCCGCCACGATCCGGGTACCCACCGGCCCGAGGTGCAGGCCGCCGGCCAGCACCTCGGCCTCCTTCAGGATGTAGAACCAGAGGTAGGCCGGCTCGCTGGTGCCGAGTTGCTCGGCGGTCAACGGCACCTCGCCGATCGCCCGGGCCACGTCCTGCCCGGACGGCAGCCCGAGCGCTTCGCTGCGCAGCAGGTTGCGCACCGCCAGCGAGGCCACCGGCCGGGCCAGCGCACCGGCCTGCGCGCCGGGCACCGCACTGACCGGCAGATCCAGCAGCTGGGTGTTCAGCGTGGGCTGGAACCGCCGCATGTGCTGCGGCCGGATCTCCTCGGAGAGGTTGAAGAAGTACCGGAAGTCGACCGCGTGCTCGGGCCGCACCGGCCCGCCGCGCAGGTCGGTGCGGGGCAGCGCCGGCGCGTCCGGGTCATCCGGGAAGATCTTGCCGTGGAACCGCTCGTTGACCTGGTAACTGGAGCGGATGGTCGGATGGCCCAGCCGGAACGCGGCCACCGAGAACTCCAGCGGCATCGCACCGGACGCGTCCGGTGCGAAGAACTTCGGGCCGTGCCGTTCGACGTCGGCGACCACGCCGGAGTGACCGATCAGCGGCAGGAACTCGTGCACCAGGATCCACTGGTAGTGCCACTGCACCAGCCGCCGGGCCGAGCTGAACACCAGGTTGTAGTAGTTGTTGACGTCCAGCAGCTGGTCCAGCGGCACACCCGGTTGCTGGGTGGGCGGCTCGTCCGGCGGCTTGGGCGGCAGCAGCTGGCCGAAGGCGTCGGTGATCTCGCCGGCGACCAGCAGGTCGGTGATCCGGTTGTGGAACTTGATGAAGGCCAGATGCAGTTGCGCCAGCAGCATGTTCTCGTCGTTACGCGGGTCGCCGATCAATGCGACACCGTCGCTGGTCCGGGCGAAGTCGGCCCGGTCGGCGGACAGCCGCAGCTTGGCCTGCGGTGAGCCGTCGTAGAGCAGCTGGCTGACCACCGGGCCGGCCCCGTAGACGTTGTCCAGATCCAGTCGCGGGGTACGGAAGTCGACGGACGGGTCGTCCCGGTCGCCGAGCTGGGACAGCGCGTCCATGGTCAGGTCGTGATCGACGAGCTGGCCGAAGAAGGTGAAACCGGCCGGTAACACCGGCGAGAGCTGGTCGGAGGTGGTGGCGCCACCGTCCATCAAGCCGCCGGGGGCGCCGTACCGCAGCGCCGTTGCCAGGCCGGTGGCCGGCCGCGGCGGCAACTGCGGGAACATCCGGCTGAAACTGCCACTGGTCGACCGTGCGCCGATCAGGCCGTGGGTCGACATGCCATGTGCGGACATCTGTCAATTACCTTTCCAGACAAGGTGAAAGTAGCTAGGGGAGGTGAGTGGCCCGCCGGCCTCGTGCTGTCGTCGCGACGAGACCGGCGAGCCGGGTCGTGAACGCAGTCGGAGTGCTACTACGTGGACGGGTCGGCGGCTAGATCGCCACCATGCCCTCGCTGCCGGGGACTAGGCCGTCCTGCAGCGCCAGCTGGCCGACGTTGACCAGGGTGGGCGGGTCGTCCACCACCGCGTAACCCTTGAGCGGGGTGAGCGAACCGTTCGGCTCGATCCGCCAGGCACCGATGGACATCCGGTTGCCGTACGGCGTGCCCGGCACGTACGTAGGCAGCCGCGGGTCGGCCAGCTTCTCGTCGTAGCCACCGATCAGGCAGTACAGGAACCGGCCGTCGGAGCTGATCGCGAGATCCTGGGCCAGGTGGTCCTCCCGGTTGGTGGTCAGGTGACCGTCCTCCGGGAACGGCGTGATCGCGCCCTCGGCGTCGAACCGGACCGCCGAGATCGAACCGCTCTGGTTGTTCGCAACGTAGGTGACGTTGGGATCGATGATGCTGTTGACCGTCCAGCAACTGGTTCGCTCGGTGGTGTTCACCGAGGCGCTGATGGTCCGCAGCGTCCCGTCGTCGTTCAGCTTGTAGCTGGACAGCGAGCCGTAGGTGAAGGCCACCCCGACCACCTCGGTGACCAGCAGGGTGTCACCGGTGAAGGTGGCGGTGAACGGGCCGGGACCGGCCGAGATGTTCTTCACCGGCTCGCCGGGCGCCCCGTTGCAGTCGATCGGGAAGACGTCGATGATGCTCGTCTGCCGTTCGGTGACCACCAGGAACCGGCCGTCCGGGCTGAACTGGATCTGGGACGGGCCGGCCGCCGGGCCACCCAGCAGCGACTTGTTCGAGCCGTCGATCGCGGTCAGCCTGCCGTCCTCGCCGACCACCCAGCCGGCGATGGTGGCCTCCGGCGCGGGTGGCGTGTTCGGCGGCAGGCCGCCGGCGTTGACCGCGTAGAGCAGGCTGCCCCGGCTGGTCAGGCTGACCGGCCGGATCCCGCCGGAGGGCACCCGGTCGACCAGGGTGAGCGTGTCGCCGTCGATCCGCAGCACCGACACCTCGTCGCTGCCGGCGTTGCAGGCGAACAGGAAGCGCTGGTCGTCGCTGATCCCCAGCGACCCCTGCGAGACCAGCGGATCCGAGGACGCCTCCAGGTCGTAGCTGTTGCCGGCACCGAGGCCGCCGGTGATGTAGGTGCCCTTGCGGGTGAGGTTGCCTTCGTAGTCACGGGCGAAGACGGTGATCGAGTTACCGGTCTCCTGGTTGCTCATCACCCAGAGGTAGCCGTTGTTGGTCCGCGGTGCCGGCACCGTCACATTCCGCGGGGTCGCGGCCTCGGTGTGCGCGGCGACCGCCTCGACGCCGCTCTTGGCGTCCGAACTCTCACCCTGGTGGGTGCTCTTGTATTCGGGGGT
>DASUAC010000023.1:0-5040 GCA_035763985.1 Jatrophihabitans sp.
TGGTCGCGTTGGTGATGATGTTCGTCCGCAAGCCACAGCTCCGGGCGTGCTCGACGATCTGGAACAGATCCTTGCGCAGCATCGGCTCACCGCCGGTGAAGACCAACGTCTGCGTGCCGAGTTCGGCGATCTGGGACACCAGGTCCATCGACTCGGCGGTGTTGAGCTCGCCCGGCAGGCACTTCTCCGAGGAGGCGTAGCAGTACGGGCAGCGGAGGTTGCAGCCGTCGGTGATGGCGTAGTACGCCATCGAGAGGGTGGGCTCGCGCATCGGGATCCGAGGACGGTTGCCGTTGAAGTACACCACCCAGCTCAGGATGAGCTTGGCCAGCGTCCGCTCGGTATCCTCGTCGTCCACGAGCGGTTCCTCGATCGGCGATCGGCGTGCCAGCACCTGCAGGATCTGGAACTCTCGCCGGGTGAGCAGGCAGCGACTGCCTGCCTCTGGGTTCACGACCAGGTAGTCCTGGTCGTGAACCCAGTAGGTCAGATCCTCGGGCACCTCGAACAGCCCACGGCTATGCACAAGTCTGCGACGCATACTCACTCCTCAGTCGAACGCCGACAGGTGCTGCCGGGCTGCCCGCTATGTCGATGGCCCGATCGGAATTACTTCGCGACGGATCCAGAGCCTGACCACAGACCGCATGCGCAGTCCGCGGTGAAGCCGGCGCCGACGGCCTCCGGGCTGGCCCAGTCCGCGGCATGCGCCTGCACCTCGGGCAGGAACGCCGGCAGCCGGTCCTTCAGGGAGATCAGAACCGAGGTCTCCTCCTGGGTCAGGCTGCGGTAGAACTTCTCGTGTGCGGGCTGCACCGGGCCGCTCAGGATGCCCGCGGCCTGGAGGGATTCGATGGGATCGAATGCCATGTTTGTTGCTCCTTAACGTTGAACGGGGTCCGACCGGCTAAGGATGCAGACGGTGCGCAGTGCGTCACAACCCCACAAACGCGGGGTTCCCGGACGGCGTGTCGATCAGCCGTCGGCAGCCAGGGCAACGATCCTTCAAAGTTGCGGGCGGATCGGCCACGGGCCTCGGTTCAGTCGACGGGCTCGCTCGCCGGAGCCACCCGGGTACGGGCATGGCCGGCGGTTCCACCGTCTTGCGGAAGGCCGGCGCCGATGCGACTCGAGCAGCGAAATGGCAGTGATCGAGCTTGTCCACTACATGTCACTTGCCGCTGTTGACAGTCGATTTGGCGGTTGTAATCATGATGAATACAGACGAGCCCCAGCAAAAACAGCAATAGGAAATAGGTACGCCCATGGATCTCCGAGCAACAACAGTGGTTCTGCGTACCTAGCCGTCGAACTTCAATTGCTGCCTGACTTTCTCCGATACTTTTGCCGTCGGCTCTGAACAGGGCCGCGCAGCGACCATAGCCTCGTAGCCGCCCCGTAGTACCGCCTCCAGCGCCTGATCGGGCCGCCCGAGGCAGGCATCCGGTTCAGCGTCGGCTCATGCGAATAGGAGTACCCATGGACGACGCAGTCAACCGCCCGTTCGCCGAGGTGCTCCGAGCCAGTCGCCAACGGGCCGGATTGACCCAGAAGGCACTCGCCGATCTTTCGACCGTCAGTCCACGGGCGATCCGCGATATCGAATCCGGCCGGGCGAATGCCCGCCCGCAGACCGTACTGCTGCTGGCCGATGGCTTGCGGCTGCACGGCATGAGCCGGGAGTTGTTCGTCCAGGCCGGCCGGCCGGTGGACACCTCCGCGACCGATTCCCTGCCGTCGATGCCCACGCCGATCAGTGCGATCCTCGGCCGGGAAACCGAACTGCGGGCGATGACGAGCGCGCTGGAGTCCGGCCGGCGCCGGATCATCTTCATGTCCGGGCTGCCCGGAGCGGGAAAGACCCGGCTGGCGGCCGAGGTCGCTGCCCGGCTGGGGGCGGCCCGAGGCTGGCCGGTGCTCTGGGCCGCGATGGCTGCGCACGGCGAGGCTCCGCACCGCAGGACCTCAGGCCCGTTCCAGCAACCGCTACGCGTGCTGATCGAGTCCGGCGGCCATCAGATCTGGCAACTCGGGCGGCTGGTCGGCCGGCATGAGGTGCTGTTGGTGCTTGACGGGGTCACCGAGCCTGAACCGGTCGCCGGAGTGGAGGAGCTGCTGTCCGACTGCCCGGGCATCCGGGTGATCAGCACCTCCCGTACCTCGTGGCACATCGCCGGCGTGCAGCCCTCGGTCATCTGTCCGCTGGCCGTTCCGGCGTCGGACTGGGGTGCCGGTTCCAGCCACGAGGAATTGGCGAACGTGCCCTCGGTGCGGCTGCTCACCGAGCGCCTCTGCGAGGTGGTACCCGGCACCGTGCTCACCGAGATCGACCTGGCTGCGGCCGCGGAGTTGTGCCGAAAGCTGGACGGCCTGCCGATCGCGCTGGAGGCGGCGGTTGGCTCGCTCCTGGTGTCGGGCCTGCGCGATCTGGCCCGGGCCTCGGTGGCTGAACTGCTCGAACTCACCGTGCCGAACGATGTGATCGGCACTCGTACCACCCTCGGTGATCTCATCTCCTCCCGGTTGCAGGCCCTGTCCGGGCCGCAGCACGAGATCCTGGGCAGCCTGGCCCGATGGGAACAGCAGTGGCCGATCACCGAGTTGGCCCGAACGGTGCGCCGGCCGGTCAGCGAGGTGGTCGACGACCTCAGTACGCTGATCCGCTCCGGCCTGATCCTCACCCAGCGCACCGAGTCGGGGACGGATCTGTGCCTGCCGAATCTGGTGCGGGCCCGGCTGCTGGGCCGGCAGGCCCGCCCGGCTGCCGGGGTCCGGCTGAACACCGCACGCAGCATGCAGGGCAGCCGGTGGCGTCCCTCGGACGGGATCGGCCGGAACGACACGGGTAGTCGAGCCGGCTAGCGAAGGGCCGTCGCGCCTTCTGTCACCACAGCCGGACCGGAAGCCGGAGCACGCCGTGCAGGAACAGGCTGGGGGTCCACTCCAGCTCCTCCGGTTCGACAGCCAGCGCCAGGCCGGGAAAGCGCTGTACGAGTGTGCCGATCGCCGCTCGTGCCTGCAGCCGAGCCAGCGCCGCACCGAGGCAGAAGTGTATGCCGTAGCCGAAGCCGAGATGGTGGTTCGGGTTGCGTCCGATGTCGAGGACATCCGGGTCGGCGAAGACCGCCGGGTCCCGATTGGCCGCCAGCAGCACCGGCACGACGACGTCACCGCGTGGAATCGTGCGGTCCGCCATCTGCACGTCGGTCATCGCGTACAGCTCGCGAGAGTGCCCGACCGGCCCGTTGAACCGGATCGCCTCCTCGACCGCGGTATCGATGAGTTCCGGTTGCCGGCGCAGCCGCTCGAGTTGATCTGGATGCCGCAGTAGTTCCAGCACCGCGTTGCCGATGAGATTGACCGTCGTCTCGTCGCCGGCGAACAGCAGCTGGAACACGCTGGAAACCAGCTCCGGATGGCTGAGCTGCCCGCCGGCCTCCGCCTCGATCAGCCGGGACAGCAGGTCGTCACTGGGATCGGCCCGCCGTTCGCCGAGCTGCTGCTCGAGGTAGTCGAGGAAGTCCATGCCGGCCCGGCGCATCCGGACTGCGCCGCCGCGCAGCATCTCGTCGCTCCACCAGCGGAGCCGGCCCCGGTCCTCGCTCGGAAAGCCGACCAGCTCGGCAACGACCAGACTCGGCAGCGGCAAGGCCAATTCCCGGATCACGTCGGCCTGGCCGTCGGTGCCCGCCATCCGGTCGATCAACTCCTCGACCACCTGGTCGACCTGCTGCGCGATCTTGGCGACCGTGCGGGCGCCGAATGCCGGTGCGATCAGGCGCCGCAGCCGGGTGTGGTCGGGCGGATCGAGGTTGAACACGTTGTTGCGCACCATCGCCAGCGGATCCAGGTATCCCTGGTGCGGTGCGGCGAGTTCGGGCGGCAGCCGGTCGAGCTGCCGGCCGACCTCCTCGGCCCGGAGCGCCTGCTGCACGTCGTGATAACGGGTCAGGTACCAGGTCCGGATGCCGCTCCGCTCCCCGACGTGGCAGTAGACCGGGGCCTGGCTTCGCATCTGATGCAGCAGCGGATGCGGATTCGGCCGATGCCGCGCACTGGTGGGGTCGAACAACTGGCCGAGCGCCTCTGCTGCCATCAGCCGCGGTGTCCGAGGTTCACCGCGGCTGCCGAGCGGAGCGGCACCGTACTGTGCATTGCTTTACCGCAAAGGCAATACGGTGGAGTCTGGGTGACCATCTCCGCAACCATATTGGCGCCGCCTACGGCTGGCAAGGCCGCGGCGTCCGGGCGTGCCGATCTGCTTGCTCGTCCGGTCCGGGCCGAAACCGGCGCGCCGGCATCGGCACCGGCTCAGTCCGCCGCCAACCGGCCCAGCCAGGTGGGCAGCCAGGGCCGGCCGGTCAACGCCGGCCAGATCAGCAGCGCACCGGCGGCGAAGGCCGCACAGCAGAGGGCGATGCCGCCCGGGCTGCCGTGGTCGCGTGGCCAGCCGTCCCGGCTGATGAGCCAGACCGGGCCGGCAGCCGCCGCCGCCCCGCCGATCAAGCAGGTCAGCGGCGCCCAGCGGCGCAGCGGGCCGAGCAGCAGCACCGCGATCAGGGCGACCGTCGCCTCGGCCACGCCGATCAACCCGCCGATCCACGCCACCGCTATGGTCCAGCCGATCATGGCGAGGACCGCCGCGATCCAGGACCCACCCCAGCCGCTGACCAGGGCGGCTCCCCAGAAGGTGGCCTCGGCGATCACCGCGCCGCCGAGCACGCCGAGCACGTACGTCCGGAGCAGCACCATCCGCCACGGCATGCGCATCCGGCTCACCCCCGCTGCCGCAGATCGTGCAGGCACGGCCGGCCGGTCAGCACCGGCCAGGTCAGCACCGCGCCGGCCAGGAACGCGGCGCTGGACAGTCCGATGCCGATATAGACTCCCCCGTCGGCTCGCGGCCAGCCGGCGTGGAAGGTGATCCAGAGCGGCAGGGCGGCCGCCGCTGCCCCGCCGACCAGCGCGGCCAGCGGCATCCGGCGCCGCGGCGGCAGCCGACGACGCAGCGGCGCCCACCGACTCAACGGCCCGAGCGAC
>DASUAC010000024.1:0-2774 GCA_035763985.1 Jatrophihabitans sp.
TCCAGGTTCTCCTCGGCCCAGTCGGCCGTGACGAGCGCATCGGTGCGGCTCATGAGATGTCTCTCCTCGAGTGTGAAAAACCGATTGGAGCAAAGGGGGGCGGAAGCACGCCGGGACCGGCAGAACGGATTTCGCCGAGACGGCGCGCGGCGCAGGTCAGCTGAGCGGAGCAGCTACCTGGCGATGAAACCGGGACACAGCGCACTGCCGACGCGGCACAGGTCCACGGCGCGGCGAGAGGTCAGCAGCTGTCCCATTGCCCCCACCCTAGCGATCTCGGCCACCGGCGGCTAGGGCCGGTCAAATCTGGCCAACTGCGTTCAGCTGGTCAGCGCGTTGGTCAGTACGTAGGCGGCCGGGACGGTGAGGGCGATGGTCAGCGCGGCCGCGGCGGCCGGCCGCAGTCCGCTCAGCCGGTCCCGGCCGGTGGCCGCGGGGACACCGGCGGGCTCGGCGACACCGGCGGGCTCGGCGTCGCCGACCGGCTCGGCATCGGCCGGACGGGCCCGGACGGCGGACCGGGACTCGGCGAAGCTGGCCGCGATGGACAGCAGGCAGGCCACCGCGGCAACCGCCGCGCCGACGAAGGCGGCCCGACCGGCGGCGAAGTCGATCAGCCGGCGCAGGGTCAGGTAGCCGACCACGCCGCCGGCCAGCACCCCGACCGCCACCGCGGGCAGGCCGCGATCCAGGGCCGGGTCGAACCGTGGCACCGGCAGCACCGCGTCGGTCAGGTGTGCCGCGACCAGGCCGATGCCGAACGCGGCGAGCACCGCCAGCACGATGGTCCGGCCGGAGGCCTGCTGCCGCAGCACGATCAGCCCGGGCAGCGCCACCACCGCCACCAGCAGCAGGGTGATCCCGGCCAGCGACTCGACCACCCGGGTACGCACCACGCCGCGGCTGAGCTGGTGCAGGAACATCAGCGGGATGGCGAGCCCAAGCACGCCGAGCACCGGCGAATACCCGCTGTCCGGCCAGTGCAGGATCAATCCGTCCGCGGCCGCCGCGGCCGCCGCGGCCAGGGTCAGCCCGCCGATCCGGCCGGGCAGCCGGTTGCCCAGCATCCAGCACGGGATGAGCACCGCCTGCAGCACCGCGACCGCGATCATGGTGGCGGTCGGGCCCAGGTATCCGCCCGCGGCCAGTACGCCGGTCAGCACCGCGGTCAGCGCGGCGAGCTGGATGTGGTTGATGCGCACCGGCGCCGGTTCGGCCGGGACGACCGCCGGGGATTCGGTCTCGGACATGCTCACCGATCCATGCTCCCAGATGCGCGGCTCGCGGCCACCCTCACCGCCCGAAGTTCGCCGACACCGCGGCCACCCTCACCGCCCCGAGCTCTCCGACACCGCGGCCTGTGCCCAGTCGTCCATCCGGTCGAGCAGCCCGGCGCCGGTGGCGTTCTCGGCATGGCCCATGCCGTGCTCGATCCACAGCTCGGCGTGCGGGGCCGTCCCGGCCAGCATTCGCGGGTGGGCCAGCGGGAAGTACGGGTCGGCATCGCCGTGCACCACCAGCAGCGGCACGCCGATCGCACCGGCCACCTCCACCGGGGACACCGGCAGCAGGTCCCAGCCGTGCCCGATCCGGGTGTTGAACCCCCGCGCCAGGATCCGCCGGCCCAGCCGGGTCTCCACCCCGAAGTGCAGCCGGCGCATCGGCTTGGTGCCCCGCTCGTACCAGCGGCCCGGGCCGCTGACCGCGATCACCGCGTCCGGGGACGGCAGGCCGGCGGTTGCGGCGAGCCCGGCCTGCCGGACCATCACCGAGGCGCCCATCGAGAAGCCGAGGGTGATCACCGGCACCCCCGGCCGCCGGGCGTGCAGCCAGGCCAGCCCGGCAGCGACGTCGGCGACCTCGTCCGCGCCCACCGAGGACACGCCGTCGGAGGTGCCGTGCCCGCGGAAGTTCAGGGCGAGCACGCAGTTGCCGCGACCCGCCAGATGACGGGCGACGAACTGGATCTCGGGCTTGGCGGTGGAACCGGTGAAGCCGTGCCCGAGCAGGTAACTCGGCCGGTCGGAAACCTGGCCGTAATAGTCGGCGGTTAGAAAGACACCGTCCTCAGTGCAAAGGCGCACCGGCTCCGGACCCGACATGATCCGTATTCTTGCCTGGCAGCGGCCAGCTCTCGCGCACCGGGAGGCAGTAGATGGAGATCTTTCTCCTGACCGCCGCGGCGCAGCCGACCACCGAGGTGCTGCCCGCGCTCGGCCTGCTCGGCCACCAGGTGACCGTCTCGGACTTCGACGTGAGCCCGCTGCTGGACCGGAGCCCGGACGCGGTGCTGGTGGACGGCCGGTTCGACCTGGCCAACGCCCGCGCGTTCAGCCGGGTGCTGGCCACCGCCGAGCTCGACCTGCCGGTGCTGGTGGTGCTCAAGGAGGGTGGCCTGATCGCGCTGTCGGCCGACTGGGCGATGGACGACGTGCTGCTCGACACCGCCGGCCCCGCCGAGGTGGACGCCCGGCTCCGGCTGGCGGTGGCCCGGCGCAGCGCGGTCAGCCAGGCCGAGCCGGGTGTGATCAAGGTGGGCGAGCTGACCATCGAGGAGGCCACGTACACCGCACGGCTGCGCACCGCCACGCTGGATCTGACCTACAAGGAATTCGAGCTGCTGAAGTACCTCGCCCAGCACCCGGGGCGGGTCTACTCCCGTTCCCAGTTGCTGCAGGAGGTCTGGGGGTACGACTACTTCGGCGGCACCCGGACGGTGGACGTGCACGTGCGCCGGCTGCGGGCCAAGCTCGGCTCGGAGTTCGAGGCCCTGA
>DASUAC010000025.1:0-5925 GCA_035763985.1 Jatrophihabitans sp.
TGCGCTGCGGCCGCCGCGCTGGCCGTGGGAAGTGGGTTTGGTGGCGTTCGAGATCGCACGCCGCAATCGGTTCGTCGAGGAGATGGCGACGCTCAGTTCGCGAGTGCAGGTGCACCTGCTGCCGAGCGGGGAGCAGGACACCAAATCGCTGAACGTCCGGTACCGCGATGTGCGCCGGGTCGGTGCGCGGATCGACCGGGCCTACGAGGCGACGGCGCGCTACCTGGTGGACGCCGACAGCCGCCATCGCGCGGATGCCGAATGACGCGCGATCGCGAGCGCACCGGATGACGCGCGATTTGCGAGGTCACCGCATGACGCGAGGTCACCGCATGACGCGAGGTCACCGCGCGGCGCGAGCGCACCGGATGACGCGCGATTTGCGACGTTGCCGGATGACGCGTGATTTGCGAGGTCGCCGGATGACGCACTGTCGCGAGGTCGCCGGATGAGTTGGGTGCCGCCGCGGGCGGTGCGCCGGGTCGTCCTCGATCCGTTGTGGGTGCCGCTCGCGGCCGCGCTGGTGGTGGTGCTGTCCGCCGTGTTGTTACTCGCCGGCGTGTGCGTGCCGTTCGGCCGCAAACACCGGTTGTTGCGCGTCACCGCGTTCGCGCTGGTGTACGTCTACCTCGACGTCGGGCTGATGTTGTCCGGCGGTTGGTACTGGTTGCGCAGCCCGCGCCGGCATCGCGATGTGGCTGCCTGGCATGCCCGGCACTCGGCGTTGCTCGGTCGTGCACTGTCGACGCTGATGTCGGTTGCCGGCACGCTGTTCGGCTACCGGGTCGAGCTGGTCGGTCGTGACCTGATGCTGGATCCGGTCGATCCGCTGGTGGTGTTGGCCCGGCATGCCGGTCCGGGTGACTCGTTCACGCTGGTGCATATGCTCATCACCACGCTGCGCCGCAATCCCCGGGTGGTGCTCAAACGCGTGCTGCAGTGGGATCCGGGCCTGGATGTCGTCCTCACCCGGTTGGACTGTTACTTCCTGCCGTCGTCCTCCGGTGCCGGCGAGGACCGGGCGGTGGCGGTGGCGGAACTGGTCAGCCAGCTGACTCCGGACGACGCGCTGCTGCTGTTCCCGGAAGGTGGCAACTGGACACCGCGGCGACACCGCCGTTCGGTGCTCCGGCTGCTGCGCGCCGGACAGCGCGAACGGGCGCGCCAGGTCAGTGCGCGCAGCCACGTACTGCCGCCCCGGCCCGGTGGTACCAGCGCGGCACTCGCGGTGCGGCCGGACACCGACGTGCTGGTCATCGCACACACCGGTCTGGACGTGCTGGTGAACCCGCGGCAGATGTGGGAGGCGCTGCCGCTGCAGAACCGGCCGATGCGCATTCGCGGCTGGTTGCACCAGGCGGCCGAGTTGCCGCGCGACGATGCGTCCATCCAGCGCTGGCTGGACGAGCAATGGGCACTCGTCGACCGCTGGATCGACACCCAGCAACCGCGCGGCTGATCCGCTCAGGTGACGCCGCGGGGCCGGAACTGCACGCTCATCCGCGGTCCGACCGGTTTGGCGGTCTTGGGCACCGCGTGTTCCCAGGTGCGCTGGCAACTGCCGCCCATCACCAGCAGGTCGCCGTGCGCGAGCGTGCGCCGCACCGACACACCGCCGCCGCGTGGCCGCAACAGCAGTTGCCGCGGGCTGCCCAACGACAGGATCGCCACCATGGTGTCGCGATACCGGCCGTGGCCGCGGTCGTCGGCATGCCAGGCGACACTGTCCCGGCCGTCCCGGTAGAGGCACATGCCCGCGGTGACGAAGTCCTCGCCGAGTTCGGCGCGGTAGTACTCGCTCAACCGGGCACGCGCGGTGTCCAGGATCGGATGCGGCAGCGGCTCGCGCTCGGCGTAGAACCGGGTCAGCCGCGGCACGTCGACCGTCCGGTCATACATCTGCCGGCGCTCGGCCCGCCACGGCACGTCGGCCAGCAGGGACCGGAACACCTCGTCGCAGCCGGTCAGCCAGTTCGGCCGCAGGTCGATCCAGGCGCCGGCGGTGAGCCGGGTGCGCTGGGTCGAGCCGCGCAGCGCACCCAGTACCGGGGAGTCCTGCAGGTCGAGCAGCGAACCCTGGAGTGCAGCCGTCATGACTGTCGAGACTACACCCGGAAATCAAACGCGCGTTCGAAACCCGTCGGCGGCCCGGTCAGCCGTCCCGGCCCGGTTGGTCCGGACGCTGCTGCCGTTCCTGCTCGGCGCGCAACTGCTGCTCGCGCCGCGCCTGGTAGTCCCGGCGCTGCTGCTCGGTCCGCTCCCGCAGCCCGCGCAGGAACTCCTCGTCGTCATCGGGGTTGCTGGCCACCTGCCGGCCCGGCCGGTCGTACTCGGGATAGCGACCCACCGGCCCGGTGCGCGGGCTCGGGTCCTGCCACGGATGCCCGGCGACCAGCCAGGCGACCGAACCGATGTCCGGCAGCAGCAGCACGATGAACACCCAGAGCAGCTTGGGCAGATTGCGGCAACGGCTGGCGTCGGTGGTGATCACGTCGAACAGGCAGTACAGCCACAAGCCCAGCATCACCAGGCCGAACAGCCCGTCGAAGTACAGCATCGCCCTCTCCTCCAGACCCGGTACCGGTCGGGGCGAATGCTGCCACACCCGAGGCGCTCGGCGGCTCGGAACCGGTGAAGTAACGTGCTGGGCGTGCCGACCCTCGCCGAGCTGATCGACGCGTTGGACAGCTGGTATCCGCCGGACACCGCCGAGTCCTGGGACTCGGTCGGGCTCGGCTGCGGCGACCCGGCCGACCGGATCGAGCGGGTGCTGCTGGCGGTGGACTGCGTGCCGGCCACCGTGGCCGAGGCGATCGACAACGGCGCCGGCCTGCTGCTGACCCACCACCCGCTGCTGCTCTCCGGCATCCGGACGGTGGCCGCCGACACCCCGAAGGGTGCGCTGCTGCACCGGATGATCCGAGCCGGGGTGGCGCACTTCGTCGCGCACACCAACGCCGACGTCGCAGCCGGTGGGGTGTCCGACGCGCTCGCCGAGCGACTGGGGCTGCTGGACTGCCGGCCGCTGCAGCCGGACCCGCGCCCGGCGGTGGATCAGCTCACCGTGTACGTGCCGCTGCCGGACACCGACCGGCTGATCGGGGCGCTGGCCGAGGCCGGTGCCGGCGCGATCGGCAACTACACCGAGTGCGCCTACGTCGTCGAGGGCGTCGGCCAGTTCCGTCCGCAGCCGGGCGCCGATCCGGCCGAGGGGGAGATCGGCGTGCTGCACCGCGGCCCGGAGAACCGGGTGACGGTGGTACTGCCACGCTCCCGCCGGACGGCGGTGCTGGCCGCGATGCGTGCCGCCCATCCGTACGAGGAGGTGGCCTTCGAACTGACCGAGCAGCCGTCACTGCCGGCCGGCACCGGGTCCGGCCGGGTCGGCCGGCTGCCGGAGCCGATGTCGCTGGCCGGGTTCACCGACTTCGTCTGCCGGCGGTTGCCGCCGACCGTGTGGGGCGTCCGGGCGGCCGGGCGGCCGGACCAGCAGATCCGGACGGTGGCGGTCTGCGGTGGTTCGGGCGCCGGTTACCTGCCGGACGTCCGCCGGTCCGGTGCGGACGCCTTCCTGACCGCGGACCTGAAGCATCACGTCAGCTCCGAGGCGGTCGCCGAGCCGGCCGGCCTGCTGCCGGAGCTGGCCTTGCTGGACGCGGCGCACTGGGCCACCGAGGCGCCCTGGCTGCAGCTGGCGGCCGGCCGGCTGCGCGAACGGTTCGGCGGCCTGCAGGTGCTGGTCTCCGAACTGGTGACCGACCCGTGGACCCTGCATGCGCACTGACTGTCACACTGAGGACGTGCGAGCCGAGCCGAAAAGCGGATGCCTGACGTGAAAGCCGACCCGTTCGTTCAGCTGCGGCTGCTCGACCTGCAGCAGGTGGACACCGCCCTGAACCAGCTGGCGCATCGCAGGCGCAACCTGCCGGAGCTGGCCACCATCGCCGACTGCGACTCCCGCGCCGCCGCGCTGCGCAGCGAGCTGGTCGAGGCGCAGACCAGCCAGGCCGACCTGGCCGCCGAGCAGCGCCGGCTGGAATCGGACGTGGAGACGGTCCGGTTGCGTGCCGAGAAGGACCAGCAGCGGATGACCGCCAGCGGCGTCCCGGCCAAGGAGATCGCCGGCCTGCAGCACGAGGTGAGTTCGCTGGCCCGCCGCCAGGGCGTGCTGGAGGACGAGCTGCTGGAGTTGATGGAGCGGCAGGAGGGTGCCGACGCCCGGGTGCGCGAGCTGACCGCCGAACTGGACTCCGTGGTGGCCGACCGCAGCGCCGCCGAGGCCGCCCGGGACCAGGCGTTCGCCGAGCTGGCCGAGGCCGAGGCCGAACGCACCGCGCAGCGTGCCGGGTTGTCCGCCGGGCTGCCGGCCGACCTGCTGGCGTTGTACGACAAGGTCCGGCAGGCCGGTGGCGGGGTGGGTGCGGCCATGCTGCGCCAGCGCCGGTGCGAGGGCTGCCGGCTCGACCTGGCCGGCTCGGAACTGTCCGCGGTACGTACCGCCAAGCCGGACGACGTGCTGCGCTGTGACAACTGCGGCCGGATCCTGATCCGCACCGCCGAGTCCGGACTGTGAGCCTGGACGGTTCCGCCAGTGCGGTGATCGTCGAGGCCGACGGCGGTTCGCGCGGCAACCCGGGCCCGGCCGGCTACGGCGCCGTGGTCCGCGAGGCGGAAACCGGCGAGGTGCTGGCCGAACGCAACGGCTACCTCGGGGTGGCCACCAACAACGTGGCCGAGTACCAGGGCCTGATCGCCGGGCTGGAGGCGGCCGCCGAGCTGGGCGCGCGCACGGTGGCGGTCCGGATGGACTCCAAGCTGGTGGTCGAGCAGATGGCCGGCCGCTGGCAGATCAAGCACGCGGGGCTGCGTCCGCTGGCGGCCCGGGCCGCCGAGCTGGTGCGTGGCTTCGACGCGGTCGGCTTCAGCTGGATCCCGCGGCTGCAGAACAGCGCCGCCGACCGGCTGGCCAACCAGGCGATGGACGCCGGATCCGATCAGCCATCGGCCGGTACGACGGCGGGCGGTCTCGCACCCTCGGCCGAGCCGCCGCTGCGGCTGGAGTTCGAGGAGCCGGCGGGTACCCGTCGGGAGCCGGCGGGTACCCGTCCGGAGCCGTCTGCCCGTCCGGAGAACAACAACGCGGCCTGGATCGCCAGCGACGCAGCGGTGACCCGGTGCATCCTGCTCCGGCACGGGGTGACCGAGTACTCGGTGCAGCTGCGCTTCGCCGGCCGGTCCGACCTCGACCTGACCGAGCAGGGCATCGAGCAGGCCCGGCTGGCGGCCGGCCGGATCGCCGAACTCGGCGAGGTGGCGGCGATCTACAGTTCCCCGCTGCTGCGCGCCCGGCACACCGCGCAACTGGTCGGCGAGCGGCTCGGCCTGCCGGTCACGGTCGAGGACGGCCTGATCGAGACCGACTACGGCAGCTGGGACGGCTACACCCTCGCCGAGGCGAGGCTGAAGTGGCCGGACGAACTCGCCCGCTGGCTGGTCGACCCGGCCGTCGCGCCGCCGGACGGCGAATCGTTCGTGCACACCGCGCGCCGGATGCAGCAGGCCCGCAACCGGATCCTGCGTGCGCAGGCCGGCAAGACGGTGCTGCTGGTCAGCCACGTCTCGCCGATCAAGGCACTGGTGCAGTTGGCGCTGAACGCACCACCGGAGTCGGTGCTGCGGATGTACCTCTCGGCGGCCTCGCTGTCGGTCATCGACTACTACGCCGACGGCGCGGTCTCGCTGCGCAGCTACAACGAGACCGGTCATCTGGCGGGCCGGGCAGCCGGCTGAGCGGAACCGACGGCTGAGCGGATGGGACGGGCAATCCGGCTGCGCGGACGCGACGTCAGCCGATGCCGAGTGGCTTCGCGACCGCCCAGAGCAGCACCGTCACCGCGCAGATCAACACCGGCGTGGCCAGCAATC
>DASUAC010000026.1:0-3632 GCA_035763985.1 Jatrophihabitans sp.
ATCGTGCCGCCGCTGGTGATCGTGAACCGGTGGTACCTGGCTCGGCAGTACGACTGCGTCCTGCGCGAGGCCGAGGCCTCGGGCGGCATCACCGAGGGGCTGATCGCAACCATCCAGGGCGCCAGCACCGTCGAGGCATTCGGCCTGCAGGCCGACCGGGTGCGCCGCGCGGAACTCGACACCCAGGCCTGGCACCAGGCGGTCGGCCGGACGCTGCGGCTCCGGACGGTCCTCTACCCGGTCGAGGAGTTCCTCTTCGTCCTGCCGCTGACCCCCGTCCTGTTGCTCGGCGGGTACGCCTACACCCAGGGCTGGGTCAGCCTGGGCCAGGTCACGGCCGCGACCCTCTACACCCTGCAGGTGATGCTTCCCTTGGAAACATTGCTCGATTGGGTGGGAACGCTGCAGCAGGGCCGGGTGTCGCTGGGCCGGCTGCTCGGCGTCGCGGACGTGGAGCCCGACCGGCCGTCGACCTGGCACGGCGCGATCTCCTCGCCGGATCTTTCCGCGTCCGCCGTGGAGTTCGCCTACCCGGACGGGCCGGATGTGCTGCACGGGATCGACCTCGCGGTGCGGTCCGGCGAGCGGCTCGCCATCGTCGGCCAGACCGGCAGCGGCAAGTCGACGCTCGCCCGGCTGCTGTCCGGGGTCTACCGCCCGCGGGTGGGCAGCGTTGACATCTCCGGGACACCGCTGCACGAGATACCCCCGCCGGAACTGCGCAAGCACGTCATGCTGGTGACCCAGGACCAGTACATCTTCGGTGGCACGCTGCGGGAGAACCTCGAACTGTCCGCCTCGCGCGTGGAGCGGGACGCACAGGCGCAAGCCGGTGACGCCGCGCTGTGGGACGCGCTGGAGACGATCGGCGCGAAGGAATGGGTCGACGGCCTGCCGGAGAAGCTGGACACCGTGGTGGGCGCCAGCGGCGAGGCACTCACGGACGCGCAGGTGCAGCAGGTCGCGCTGGCCCGGCTGTTGCTGGCGGATCCGGACGTGCTGATCCTCGATGAGGCGACTTCGCAAATGGATCCGTCATCGGCCCGGCATCTGGAGCAGGCGCTCGCGACGGTGCTCGAGGGCCGGACCGTCATCGCGATCGCGCACCGGCTGCACACCGCCTACGACGCCGACCGGATCGCCGTCATGGAGAACGGGCGCATCGTCGAGGTGGGTTCGCACGCGGAGCTGCTCGATAAGGACGGGGCGTACGCCCGGCTGTGGTCCAGCTGGGCCTGAGGCCGGAGGTGGCTAGCGCCGGCCGGACTCGGCCTCGTCCGGCAGCGCGTTCCGGTACGAGACGAACTCTGCGATCGTCGAATATTCCAACAATTCAACGATGTTCGTCTCTATGCCGAGGTCCGCGTGCAGCCGGTCGACCAGCTTGATCAGCAACAGCGAGCCACCGCCGAGGTCGAAGAAGTTCGTCTCCACGTCAACTTCGTCGATGCCGATGCCGATCACCTCGGCCCAGATCTGGGCAACGTCCTGCTCCTGCACCGGCATGTCTCGGCAACCTCCCAGCTCTCACGTTCACGCGTATCTCGGTGAACCAGGTTACGGCGATGCCCGGCGGCCACCGTGGGCTGCCCGGGAATCGTCCGGCCAGGCGATCGCCTGCGCGGCGGGCGTTCGCCGCCTGGGTTCATCGGGCTCTTGCTAATGACGTCATCCCGAGAGCAACTCGTCCGGAATGGTTATAGTAGCGTCTCTTCGACGGTACGTGCCCAGGCCGAATCGGCCGGCATCAGCGAGCTGCCGGCGAGGGGAGTGCGGGCGACGTGGTGAGCGATCCACTGCTCCGGGCGATCTCAGGGCCGACCACCGGGTCGCTCGTGTTCGCGTTCCCGCCGGCGGGCTCCGGCCCGTCGATATTCCGCCAGTGGCTGCCGGTCCGGCCGCGCGGTCTCGAGCTGATCGCGATCCACACCCCCGGCCGTGAGGACCGGTGCAGCGAGCCCCCGGTGTCGTCGGTGAAGCCACTGGCCGACGACATCGCCGCCGCCATCGACGAATACAGCGAACGTCCGTACGTGATCTTCGGGCACAGCGCCGGGGCGCTGCTCGGCCGCGAGGTCGCCTGGCGGTTGCGGCGGAGCAACCGTCCGGTGCGCCTGCTCATCGCCGCCGGCTCCGCGGCACCGGATGTGACCGTCGACGACAGCCTGGCCGAGGCCGACGACGTCACGCTCAGCCGGGTGATGCACGAGTGGGGCGGCATCTCGCAGGAGGTGCTGAACTCCGACGCGGCAGAGGTGATCCTGCCGTGCATGCGCGCCGACATGGCGCTGGCCAACGCCTGTCGCCGTGACCACCCGCCGACGGCCGAGGATCGCCTGGACATCCCGATCGCGGCCCTTGCCGGCGCTGACGATTCCGCGATCCACCTGCCGGACTGCCAGCGCTGGTCGACCTGGACGGACGCGGCGAGCACGTTCCAGGTCCTGCCCGGCGGCCACTTCTTCCCGTTCGAGCAGCCGGCGGCCGTACTGGAGTTCATCGAGCGCGATGCCGGCGGGCTGGGCGGGCCGGTGACCACCCGCACCGCCGGCTGACCCACCTCGCCGGCTGACCCACCTCGCCGGTCCGCCGAGGACGGGCCCGGCGGCGCGTGCGTCAAGCCGGCATCGTCCGCCGCGCCGCCTCGGGCGAGATCACCGAGTGGGAAAGGGCATCCCGCGGGTCGTCTCGGTGACCCGCCGGTTGTGCCCGTACCGGTCCTCACCGGAGACCAGCACCGTGCCGTACTTCTCCAGCGAGATCCGCCCGCCGTACTCCTCCACCACATCGGTGTCGGGATAGACCTTGACGCAGGTCGGCACGTAGCGGCCGACGAAGCCCAACCGCATCGGCCGGCCGCCGCCCAGGTGCGGATGCGAGGCGTGCATCAGCGTCGACCAGAACATCACCGCCTCGCCGGCGGCGAGCTCGATCGACACGGCGTCCTCGATCGGCGGCTGCCAGTCGGCGTCCTTCTGCAGCTGCCGATAGTCGTAACCGAAGAACCCGCGCCGGGTGCCGCCGTCCTTGGCGACACCGTTGATGGCGGACGGGTCGTACTGCATGGACAGCGTCTCGTCGTAGTTCATCTGCTCGTGGGTGCCCGGGATGAACTGCAGGGCGCCGGTCTCGATCCTGGCGTCGGTGAACGCCGTCCAGACCGTGATCGTCCCGCCGAACTCCTTGAGCTCCTCCGGCCAGACGATCTGCGGCGTGCCGGAGGCGTTGGCGAAGGTGTCGGCCTGGTGCCAGTCGGTGCCCTCATCCCCTGCGTGCTTCGGGAAGAACTCGCTGCGCCAGCAGATGACGTCCGGCCCCAGGACGGAGTTGAGCCTGCTCACGATCTCCGGGTGGCAGATGTGCCGGGCGAGGAAGGCCGAGTCCAGGTGCCGGTCGTAGTTGGAGATGTTCGTCGCGCCGGACAGCTGGTCCTCGGTGTAGACCGCGTGACTGCGGTCCATCAGGTTGCGTCGTTCCTGGCGCCACAGCTCCTTGATCTCGTCGGGTTCGTAGAGCTTTATCGGAAAGTGGTAGCCCCGCTCGCGGAACAGGGCCAGTTCGTCGGGCGTGAGTCCCTCGGCGACATGCTGCATGGGCAGAACCTTTCGGCGGATGGATCGGTCAGCCGGCAG
>DASUAC010000027.1:0-3303 GCA_035763985.1 Jatrophihabitans sp.
GGCGCGGCGTCGAAGACGGTCGACCACACCGTGTTGGAGACCTCCGGCAGGCCGCCCGCCTGGATCAGGTCCAGCCCGGCCGGTATCGGCATCAACTGCACGGCGGGTACGCACACCTGCTCGGCGTAGCCACCGCCGGCCAGCAGCGCGCACACCTCGTCGCCGACCTGCCAGCCGGTCACACCCGGGCCGAGTTCGGCGATCCGGCCGCTGCACTCCAGGCCCAGGATGTCCGAGGCGCCGGGCGGCGGCGGGTAGTTGCCCTCCCGCTGGTGCAGGTCGGCCCGGTTCACCGCGGTGGCCGTCACCGCGATGCGCACCTCGCCCGGCTGTGGCACCGGATCCGGCACCTCGGCCAGGCTGAGCTGCTCGGGTCCGCCGTAGCCGGCCAGCACCACTGCCTTCATGCCTTCGAACGTACTCGAAGCCCGGGATCGCTTCCGGCGGCCGGTCGGGCAGGATGTCCGCTATGACAAGCGAGCAGGACGCCACGAACACCGAGCCCGGCGCCGTCCCGGCGGTGCGGGTAGGTATCTCACCGGTCAGCGAGGCGGACGTGATCGCGGTCGCCCGGGACGACGCCCGGGTGGTGCTGACCGAGGACAGCCTGGCGGCGATCGTCCGGTCGCGGGCGGTGGTGGCGGCACTGGCCGACGACGTCGAGCCGCACTACGGGATCTCGACCGGCTTCGGCGCGCTGGCCACCAAGCACATCCCGGTCGAACGCCGGGCGCAGCTGCAGCGTTCGCTGATCCGCTCGCATGCGGCCGGCTCCGGCCCGGAGGTGGAGCGCGAGGTGGTCCGGGCGATGATGCTGCTCCGGCTGTCCACGCTGGCCACCGGCCGCACCGGCGTGCAGCTGGGCACCGCCCAGGCGCTGGCCGGCCTGCTGAACGCCGGCATCACCCCGGTGGTGCCCGAGTTCGGCTCGCTGGGCTGTTCCGGCGACCTGGCCCCGCTGGCGCACGTCGCGCTGGCGCTGCTCGGCGAGGGGACGGTACGCGACGCCGGCGGTGAGTTGCGGCCGGCCGCCGAGGCGCTCGCCGCGGCCGGCATCGCGCCGATCGAGCTGGCCGAGAAGGAAGGCTTGGCGCTGATCAACGGCACCGACGGGATGCTCGGCCAGCTGCTGCTGGCCTGCACCGACTTCCACCTGCTGCTGCGCACCGCCGACCTCACCGCGGCGATGTCGGTGGAGGCGATGCTCGGCACCACCCGGGTGTTCGCCGCCGACCTGCAGGCGCTGCGGCCCCAGCCCGGCCAGGCGGTCGCGGCGGCCAACATGCGCACGTTGCTGGCCGGCTCGCCGATCGTCGCCTCGCACGCCGGCCCGGACTGCACGTACGTCCAGGACGCCTACTCGATGCGGTGTGCGCCGCAGGTGGCCGGCGCCGGCCGGGACACCCTGGCGCACGCCCGTACGGTGGCCGAGTACGAGCTGGCCAGCGCGATCGACAACCCGGTGGTGACGCTGGACGGCCGGGTCGAGTCGAACGGCAACTTCCACGGCGCCCCGATCGGCTACGTACTCGACTTCCTGGCCATCGCGGCGGCGGATCTGGCCAGCATGTCCGAGCGGCGTACCGACCGGCTGCTGGACATCGCCCGCTCCCGCGGCCTGCCGGCGTTCCTCACCGACGATGCCGGGGTGGACTCCGGGCACATGATCGCCCAGTACACCCAGGCGGCCATCGTCTCCGAACTCAAGCGGCTGGCGGTGCCGGCCTCGGTCGACTCGATCCCGTCCTCGGCGATGCAGGAGGACCACGTCTCGATGGGCTGGTCGGCCGCCCGCAAGCTGCGC
Organism: Jatrophihabitans sp.; assembly: GCA_035763985.1. Taxonomy (GTDB): domain Bacteria; phylum Actinomycetota; class Actinomycetes; order Mycobacteriales; family Jatrophihabitantaceae; genus Jatrophihabitans_A. The sequence continues at coordinate 1,805 of DASUAC010000027.1, forward strand.
CGCAGCCTGGACGGGCTGGGCCGGGTGCTGGCCGTCGAACTGCTGTCCGCGGCCCGGGCGCTCGACCTGCGCCGTCCGCTGCGGCCGGGGCCGGCCACCGGCGCGGTGGTAGCCGCCCTGCGGGAGCGGGTGGCCGGGCCCGGACCGGACCGGTTCCTGGCCCCGGAGATCGAGGCCTGTTGTGAGTTCGTGGCGTCCGGCGCCGCGGTGGCCGCGGCCGAGGCGGCACTCGGCGGCCCACTCGACTGAAGTCAGGCCCCCCGCCCGGCGTGTCATGCTCATCCGTCGCGTCGGCAACGCCGGAGCATGACACGCCGTCGGATCAGCAGTAGCGGCGCAGGACGCGTCAGATCGCGGCGGAGAAGGCCTGCTCGCGTAATGCGTCCAGTTGGCCGCCGAGCTCGGCCACCCGGTCCCAGTCGATGACCGCGCCGCAGCGCTGCAGCCAGTTCGCCAGCATCCGGTGGCCACCCTGGGTCAGCACCGACTCCGGATGGAACTGCACCCCGTCGATCGGCAGGTCGCGATGCCGGACCGCCATCACCACCCCGGACGCGGTGCTGCCGATCACCTCCACCTCGTCCGGCAGCGTCTCGGCCCGGACGGCCAGCGAGTGGTACCGGGTGGCGGTGAACGGCACCGGCAGGCCGGCCAGCACGCCGCGGCCGTCATGCCGTACCTCGCTGGTCTTGCCGTGCAGCAACTCCGGCGCCCGGTCGACCACCGCGCCGAACGCCACCCCGATCGCCTGGTGCCCCAGGCAGACCCCGAACACCGGCAGCCCACGCTCGGCCGCCGCGCCCACCATCGGCACGCTGACCCCGGCCTGCTCCGGAGTGCCCGGGCCGGGGGAGATCAGCACGCCGTCCACGGCAAGTCCGGCCAGCTCGTCCGGGCGCACCGCGTCGTTGCGCCGGACGATCACCTCGGCGCCGAGCTGCGCCAGGTACTGCACCAGGTTGTAGACGAAGCTGTCGTAGTTGTCCACGACCAGGATCCGGGTCACTGGTTCACCGTGCCCGGACCGGTGATCGGGTTGTTCGGCAGCCGCGGCTCGAGCACCGGGAAGACCACGAACAGCAACAGCGCGGCGACGAAGGCCATCAGCAGGGCAGCCTGCAGCATCCGCAGGCCGAGCGGGCCGGGCAGGTGCCGCCAGATCCAGGTGTACATCAGATCGTCCCTCCGGCCAGTTCCCTCGGCAGTGCGCTGCCCCGTACCGCCACCGCCCGGCTGAGCACCGCATGCACCACCATCCGCTGGTTGGCGGTGTACTTCGGATGGCAGGTGGTGAAGGTGAGCAGCGCCCGGGTCGGGGTCTCGTCCGGATGGTCCGGCACCGGCGCGATCACCTGGACCGCACCGGGCGAGACGATCTCCCGGCCGGGCACGCCCTGGCTGTCCGGCGTGGCCAGCGCGGCGTCGATCGCCTGCTGCCGCCGGCTGCCGCTCAGCTTCAGCGCGGCCTGGTAGGCCGGCCGGGAACCCAGGACGGTGTA
>DASUAC010000028.1:0-3196 GCA_035763985.1 Jatrophihabitans sp.
CCGGTGCTGGACTGGCGGGACGCCGCGTTGCCCCGCTGGGCGGGCCCGGCAGACGTGCTGCTGGTGGCTTCGTCCGACGGGCGGCACCCGCGGCTGGCCGAACTGGTCGGCCAGGCCAACCGGCGCGGGCTGGCGCTGGCGGTCGCCGCGCCGGTCGGCTCCCCGGTGGCCGCGGCGGCATCCCGGCATCCCACCGCCGACCTCAGGCACCTGACCGGGGTGCCGGCCCGGGCGATCTGGTGGTCGCTGGCCACCCCCGCACTGCTGGTGCTGGACGCGCTCGGGCTGGCCAGCACCGTGCCGGTGCTGGATCAGGTTGCCGACCGGCTGGACGAGATAGCCGAACTGGACCGGCCGGACTCCGACGCCTTCGTCGGCCCGGCGAAGGTGCTGGCGGCCGAGCTGGCCGAGTCGGTGCCGGTGATCGCCGGAGTCGGGCCGGCGGCCACTACCGCGGCGCGCCGGGTGGCCGGAGCGGTGCAGCTGCTCGGCGGTTCGACCGCGATGGCCGCCTCGCTGCCCGACGACGTGGCCCGGATCGGTTCGCTGCTGGAGTTCGCCGCCGTGGAGGCGGACTTCTTCGCCGACCGGGCCGGTGACACCGCGATGAAGCCACGGCTGGTGCTGATCGGCGACGATCAGGAGTACGGCCGGGCGGGCGAGCAGGATCCGCTCGGTGAGCAGGCCGGCCGGCGGGCCGCCGCGGCGCTCAGCGGGCTGGCGATCAGCCGGGGGATCGGGGTGTCGCGGATACTGGCGCCGCCGGGTGATCCGCTGGTCCGGTTCGCCGCGGCCTCGGCGGCCGGTGACTTCGCCGCCAGCTATCTGGCGCTGGCCCGGGGCATCGATCCGTCCGCGCCGCGGCTGGGCGAGCTGGACCACTGACACCTCCGGCCGTCCGGCAAACAGAGAAAGGACTTCGGTTGAGTGCCTCCGGCGGATCCCGGGCGGTGCTGGCGGCGCTGGCCGCCAACGTGGGCATCGCGGTGATCAAGTTCGTGGCGTTCGGAATCACCGGGGCGACCTCGCTGCTGGCCGAGGCGGTGCATTCGCTGGCCGACTCGGGCAATCAGGGCCTGTTGCTGCTCGGCGGCAAGCGGTCCCGCCGGGTGGCGACGCGGGAGCATCCGTTCGGCTTCGGCCGGGACCGCTACGTCTACGGTTTCCTGGTCGCGCTGGTGCTGTTCACCGTCGGCGGATTGTTCGCGTTGTACGAGGGAATCCAGAAGATCCGGCATCCGCACCAGCTCGATTCGGCGCTGGTCGCGGTTGGCGTGCTGGTGCTGGCGATCGGGCTGGAGGCGTGGTCGTTCCGCACCGCGATCGGCGAGTCGCGGGCGCTGAAAGGCGACGCCGGCTGGGTGGAGTTCATCCGCCGGGCCAAGGTGCCGGAGCTGCCGGTCGTGCTGCTGGAGGACTTCGCGGCGCTGATCGGGCTGGCCCTGGCGCTGCTCGGCGTCGGGCTGAGCACGCTGCTCGACCAGCCGGCCTGGGACGGGATCGGCTCGGTGGGCATCGGACTGCTGCTGGTCTCGGTGGCCGTGGTGCTGATCGTGGAGACCAAGAGCCTGCTGCTCGGCGAGTCGGCCAGCCCGGCCGCGATCGCCCGGATCGAGCAGGCGCTGGTGGGGCCCGGCGTGGACCGGGTGATCCACCAGCGCACCATGCACCTGGGTCCGGAAGAGGTGTTGCTGGCGGCGAAACTGGCCATGTCGCCGGACAGTTCGCTGGCCGAGGTGGCTGCGGCCATCGACGCCGCCGAGGCACGGGTACGGGCGGTCGAACCGGCCACCCGGGTGATCTACCTGGAGCCGGACGTCGACCGGGCGGTTGCTCAACCTGCTCAACCCGCCGAATCCATCGACCGAGCGGCAGCTGCTCAACCCGCTGGACCGGCCGACCAAGCGGCAGCTGCCGAACCCGCCGAATCCGTCGACCGAGCGGCGGATGCCGGATGACGCCGCGGATCATCGAGCTGGACAACCCGATCCGGGATTACGCCTGGGGCTCGCCGACCGCGATCCCGCAGCTGCTCGGCCTGCCTCCGTCCGGCAAGCCGGCGGCCGAACTGTGGATCGGCGCACATCCCGACTCACCGTCGCGCTGCGTCGCGCACGCCGACCAGCCCGGCCTGGACGCGCTGATCGCCACCGACCCGGCCGGCCTGCTCGGTCCGGCCACGGTGGCCCGGTTCGGCGAGCGGCTGCCGTTCCTGCTCAAGGTGCTGGCCGCCGAGCGGGCGCTGTCCATCCAGGTGCACCCGGACCGGCGGCAGGCCGAGCTCGGGTTCGCCGCCGAGGACGCCGCCGGCATCGACCGCACCAGTTCGCAACGGAACTACCGCGACGCCAACCACAAGCCGGAAATGGCTTATGCGATAACGGAATTCCAGGCCTTCTGCGGGTTCCGCCCGGTGGCCCGGACGGCCGAGCTGCTGACCGCGCTCGAGGTGCCCGAGCTGGCGCCGTACCTGGAGCTGCTGCGGTCGGCCGACGGGCTGCGCACCGTCTTCACCGCGCTGCTGACGCTGGCCGGTGCGGACCGGCGGCGGCTGATCGAGCAGGTGGTGGCCGGCTGCCGGCGGCTGGCCGAGTCGGGTGGTGAGTGGGCCGCCGAGGCGCAGGCCTCGGTGCTGGCCGCCGGGGACTTCGGCGACGACATCGGCCCGGTGATCGCGCTGCTGCTCAACTACGTGCGGCTGGCGCCGGGCGAGGCGATCTTCCTCGGGGCCGGCAACGTGCACGCCTACCTGCGCGGGGTGTGCGTGGAACTGCTGGCCAACAGCGACAACGTGCTGCGGTGCGGCTTGACCCCGAAGCACATCGACGTGCCGGAACTGGTGCGGATCGCCGACTTCACCCCGATGGCCGAGCCGCGCCGGCGGCCCAGCGCCGAGTCGGCCGACCGGGTCGACTTCCGGCTGCCGGTGCCGGATTTCCAGCTGTCGGTCTGCCGGGCCGGCGCCGAACTGCCGCCCGATCGGCCCTGGCTGGTGCTGGCCGGCGAGCAGCCGGTCACCGTCACCGAGCCGGACGGGCCGGGCCTACTGGAACTGCCCGCCTTGCACGCCGCGTTCGTCACCGCCGGTCCGGACGCCTGCCGGGCGGTGCCGTCCGGCCGGATGTTCCTGGCCTCGGTCGCCGCCGAGACGCCCTAGCTGTGATGTCCAGGGACGTTGTCGCGGTTTGAAGTGATG
>DASUAC010000029.1:0-2703 GCA_035763985.1 Jatrophihabitans sp.
GGCAGCACGCCAGGCAGGCCGGGGAACTGCACGGCGCTGGCCTCGGCCAGCACGCTCGGATCCAGCACCCGTCCAGGAGCCAGCAGTTCGGCCAGCACCGGCACCAGATCGTCGACCGTGGCCCAGCCGTCCCGGGCCGGCGAACCGGCCAGCGACGCGGACGACATGCCGAGCGGTGCGAACACCGCCTCGGTGAGGTAGCCGGCAAACGGGATCTCGGTGGCAGCGGTGATCAGCTCGCCGATCAGGTCGAAGCCGACGTTGGAGTAGACCCGCCGGGTGCCGGTCGCCGCGACCCGGTTGAGCCGGTCCGGGGCCAGCCCGCTGGCGTGCGCCAGTACGTGCCGCAGCGTGGCGGCGGGCAGCAGCTCGGCCAGCTGATCCGGCCAGCCGGGCTGCCCGGCCAGCTCGGCGTCCAGTTCCAGGGCGCCCTCCTGCACCGCGACCAGCGCGGCCAGCCCGGTCAGCGGCTTGGTCACCGAGGCCAGCCAGAACCGCCGTCCGGTGTCACCCTCGCGGGCCAGCACGCCGGCCGGGCCGACCACCGCCAGCGCCGCGTGCGGCACCGGCCAGCCGGCGAGCAGATCACTCATCGGCCGGCCGCTCGAGCCGCACGCGCCGTACATGCCGCCCGTGCCGTACGCGCCGCCCGTGCCGTACGTGCCGCCCGGGTACTCATCGGCCGGACGCTCGAGCCGCCCGTGCCGCCCGGGCCCGGGCGATCAGCGCCGGCAATTCCGGCGCGATGTCGGGCGGCAGTTCGTCCACCCCGAACCAGCGCAGATCATCGGACTCGTCGCTGCGCACCGGCTCGGCGCCGGCCGGCGCCGAGCCGGCGTACCGCACGTCGAAGTGCCTGGTCGGCACGCCGAGCGAGCAGGTGATCGGGTGCACGTCGAGATCCACCGGCACCGGATCCAGCACGATGCCCTCGATGCCGCTCTCCTCGGTCGCCTCACGCAGCGCCGCGGCCAGCAGCGACTCGTCGTCCTCCAGATGGCCGCCCAGCTGCAGCCAGGCGCCCACCCGGGGATGCAGGGTGAGCAGCACCCGGTCCCCGTCGGCGTCGAACAGCAGCACGCTGGCGGTGATATGGCCGGGCACGCAACTGCGCCGAGTGGCGTCCGGCCGCGCCGCCAGCAATCCGTAGAAGCCTTCCCGGACGGCCGCCTGGCCGGTGCCGTCGGACGGATCCAGCGGCATCGCGCCGAGGCTGGCCAGCACGTCGGCGTGCAGCGCGGCGATCCCGGCCGGCACCTCGTCCGCCGACTCGGTCGAGGCCTGGCCCAGCGCGATCGCCTCCGCGGTGCCCAGCCGGAACAGGTCGCCGACCGAGCCCCGGATCAACTGCGAGGAGCCCTTTCCATCGTCGGAATAGGCATATCCGCGAACGATGGCGACCGGGATGCCGGCCAGCTTGCCCTTCACCAGGTCGGCCGCCGCGGCCAGCTCGTCGGCCACCGCCACCTCGGTCACCGCCAGCCGGTTGCCGTGCGGGTCGGCCTGGCCGCGCACGTCCAGCACCGCGGCCAAGCCGGCCACCCCGATCGCCACGTCGGCGATGCCGTGCCGCCAGGGCCGTCCCATCGAGTCGGAGACGATCACCGCCACCGTCCGGCCGGTCAGCTCGCGCACCGCGTCGCGCAACCGGCGCGCCGAGGCGTCCGGATCCAGCGGCAGCAGCGCGATCTCGTCCTGCCGGACGTTCGAGGCGTCCACCCCGGCCGCGGCCAGCACCAGGCCCTGCCGGTTCTCCACGATCTGCAGGCTGCCCCGGCGGGCCACCACCCGCGCCGTCTCGGCGGCGATGGCCTGCTGCCGGATCCGTTCCCGGGCCTCCGGGTCGCCGTCCGGCACCGGCAGCAGCCGGCCCTCCACCTTGGACACCACCTTCGAGGTGACCACCAGTACGTCGCCGTCGGCGAGTTCCGGCGCGGCTGCCACGATCTCGGCCGCCAGGTCGTCGCCCGGCCGCAGGTCGGGCATGCCGGTCACCGGGTGGATCGCGATGCTCATTGCTGCCCCTGGCTCTTCGCGCGAGCGCTCATCGCTGCATTCGCTCCGCTCCTCGCTTCGCTGCGATGCTCACTCATTGCTGCCCCTGGCTCTTCGCGCGCGCTCATCGGGTCACCAGCTCGAACGCATCGGCGACCATGGCCGCGGTGGTCTCGGGGGAGGACATCAGCAGGTCCCGGCTGAGCACCCGCACTCCCTCGATCGAGGCCGCGTCGCCGGTGTGGATCAGCCAGCCGTCCAGCACCCCGGCGGCGGATCGGGCGCCGTAGAACCGGCCCACCCCCTCGGCCGAGGTCGGCACGCCGAGCACCGGCAGGCACACGTCGGCCATCCCGCGTACCGGTGCGTCGCCGATGATCGGGGACAGCCCGATCACCGGACCGGCCGCCGCCCGCAGCGCCTCGGAGATGCCCGGCACCGACAGGATGGTGTTGATCGAGACCACCGGGTTGGACGGTGCGAGCAGGATCAGGTCGGCCCCGGCGATCGCCTCGAGCACGCCCGGTGCCGGACGGGCGTCGGCCAGCCCGACCTGGACGAACTCCTCGGCCGGCAACCCGGCCCGGTACCGCACCCACCACTCCTGGAAGTGGATCGCCCGCCGGCGTTCGGCGTCGCGCACCACCACGTGCGTCTCACAGCGCTGGTCGGTCATCGGCAGCAGCCGGATGCCGGTCTGCCAGCGCC
>DASUAC010000030.1:0-6255 GCA_035763985.1 Jatrophihabitans sp.
GCCCCTCCTCGGCTTTTCCATGCCCGCCGACCGGTGCCCCGCGGCGGCAGCCCGCGCCGCCGGTCACCCGAGCGGTCGGGTCCGCCCCGCCGGCCGAGCGGAGCGTCGCAACGTCCCGGCCGTGACGGTGCGTAACTACAGATGCAAGGCCAAAGCCCGCTTCGGGTAGCGATCTGTTCGGCAATCCGGCGACTCCAATTACTGATGCGTAAGCACCGCTGCCTGGACGGGATCTGGAGCCCGGAGAAACACTCGAACTCGCCGAATCGCTGCGAGCCACCCCGGCCGGGCAACGAAGCCCGGGTCCCGGCAAACCCGTCCGGCATCGGGCGGCGGACAGCTTCCTCGATTCGGCGCCGGCCCAACTGGGCCGGCCGGACCCGCCAAGCGCGTGTTGTGAAGGAGAGAACCCATGTCTGACAGGCTTGTCGAGCTGCCGGATCTGCGCCGGATCCTGCTCGAGGGAGCGGGCGCCGTGCAGGGCGTGGACCTGGACGGCGAAATCCTGGACTCGAGCTTCGAGGACCTCGGCTACGACTCCATCGCGATCATGGAGACCGCCGCCCGGATCAGCCGCGAGTACGGCGTCTCCATCGACGACGAGGCGCTGCTCGACGCACGCACCCCGCGGCTGCTGCTCGACCTGGTCAACACGAACCAGGCGGCGGCTTGATGCCAGCGAAGGAACTTGACGTGGCCGGCACGGCTGCCGAGACCGGTTGGTCGGTGTGCGCCGGTTGCCGGACCATGCTCTACGGCAAGCGGTTCATCCAGAACGGCAAGGTGTGCCCCGAGTGCGGCCACCACCACGTGCTCTCGGCCGCCGAGCGGATCGCGCAACTGCTCGACCCGGACAGCGTCGAGCCGCTCGACTTCAGCGTCCGGACGGCCGACGTGCTGCAGTTCGTCGACAGCAAGCCGTACCCGCAGCGGCTGGCCGAGGCCCGCCGGCGGACCGGACTGGCCGAGGGCGTGCTGGTGGCGGCCGGCACGATCGAGGGCCGGCCGGTGGTCACCGCGGTGATGGATTTCGGTTTCCTCGGCGGCAGCCTGGGTGCCGCTGCCGGTGAGCTGATCACCTGCGCGGCCGAGGCCGCGCTCAGCCGGCGGGTGCCGCTGCTGATCGTCACCGCCTCCGGCGGCGCGCGGATGCAGGAAGGCCCGATCTCGCTGATGCAGATGGCCAAGACCAGCCAGGCATTGGCTCGGCTGGACGAGGCGGGCGTGCTCACCGTCGCGCTGATCACCGATCCCACGTTCGGCGGGGTCGCCGCCTCGTTCGCCACCCAGTGCGACGTCATCGTCGCCGAGCCGGGCGCGCGGCTGGGCTTCGCCGGCCGCCGGGTGATCGAGCAGACCATCGGCCACGATCTGCCGCCGGGATTCCAGACCGCCGAATTCCTGCGGGAACGCGGGCTGATCGACATGATCACACCGCGCTCGGGGTTGCGTACCGCGCTCGGCCGGCTGCTGGCAGCAGGCGTTCGCCGGCCGGCCGCCGAGCCGGCCGACCCGGCTGCGCCGTCGCCCTCGGACAGCGGCTGGCTGGTCCGGGATCCGGCGAAGCTCGCCGAGATCGATCCGTGGCAGGCGGTGCAGCGGGCCCGCGACCTCGACCGGCCGACCACGCTGGACTACCTGGACCGGGCGTTCGCCGACTTCGAGGAACTGCACGGCGACCGGATGGGCGAGGAGTGCCAGGCGATCGTCGGCGGCATCGCCCGGCTGGCCGGCCGGCCGGTGCTGGTGCTCGGACACCAGAAAGGCCGTACCGCGGGCGAACTCGCGCTGCGCAACTACGGCATGCCCACGCCGGCCGGCTACCGCAAGGCGGCTCGGCTGATGCGGTTGGCCGGCAAGCTCGGACTGCCGATCGTCACCTTCGTCGACACCCCGGGTGCCTACCCCGGCATCCAGGCGGAGGAACGCGGACAGGCGGTCGCGATCGCCGAGTCGATCCGGCTGATGACCAGCCTGCCGGTGCCCATCGTGACCGTGATCATCGGCGAGGGCGGCAGCGGCGGTGCGCTGGCGCTCGCGGTCGCCGACGAGGTGCTGATCAACGAGCACGGGGTGTACTCGGTGATCAGCCCGGAGGGCTGCGCCTCGATCCTCTGGAACGACGCCTCGATGGCGCCGACCGCGGCCCGGTCGCTGAAGGGCGATGCCCGCAGCCTGCTGCGGATGAACATCGTCGACGGCGTGCTCGCCGAGCCGGCCGGCGGCAGTCAGGCCGATCACGCCGAGGCGGCGCGGCGGATCGCCGCCGTACTGAACGAAACCCTGGAAAGGCTGGAACAGATGGATGCACGCGCCTTGGTGACGGCCCGCCGGGACCGGTTCCGGTCCTACGGTCCGGCCGTGGACGAACGAGAGCTGCAGGTGGAGTCATGACCCAGAACCTGGCAGCGCGCAACGACCCGTACTCCGAGCCGTTTCCCGGGGCCGAGTCGGCGGCCGCCGCGGACCTCGCCCTGGTGCGCCAGCACGCGGTGGAACTGCTCGCCCAGCTCGGCCGTCCGCCGCGCAACCTGCATCTGCAGGCCGGCGAGGCATCGGTGGACATCACCTGGGACGAGCCCGGCTCACCCGAACCGGCCGACCGGACGCTGCTGACCGAGGTCCGGGCGGTCGAGGTACGCACCAGCGAGGCCGGCCAGCCGCCGGCGGCGGACCTGGCGCAGGCGTACCTCACCTCGCCCGGGGTCGGCGTGTTCTACCACTCCCGGGAACCCGGAGCCGCCCCGTTCGTCTCGGTCGGCAGCCTGGTCCAGCCGGGCCAGCAGATCGGAATCATCGAGGCGATGAAGCTGATGATCCCGGTGGAGGCAGACCGGACGGGCCGGATTTGCCAAGTGGTCAAAGGCAATGGCGAGCCGGTCGAGTACGCCGAGCCGCTGTTCGCACTGGAGCCGGAGGAGGGCTGAGCGATGTCCGACGTACCGATGTTTCGCAAGGTGCTGATCGCCAACCGCGGTGAGATCGCGCTGCGGATGGCCCGCGCCTGCCGGGAACTGGGCATCCGCACGGTGGCGGTGTACTCCACCGAGGACCGCGACTCGGCGGTGGTCTCCTACGCCGACGAGGCGGTGCACATCGGGCCGGGGCCGGCCAAGCGCAGCTACCTCAGCATCCCGGCGATCATCGAGGCGGCCCGGCTGACCGGGGCCGATGCGATCCATCCGGGATACGGGTTCCTCTCCGAGAACCCTGATTTCGCCGAGGTGTGCCAGCAGGAGGGCATCGTCTTCATCGGACCGCCGGCCGAGGTGATCGCGGCGCTGGGGGACAAGTGCGCCGCTCGCCGGCTGATGGCCGAGGCCGGGCTGCCGATCCTGCCGGGCAGCCACGGGCCGGTGCGCTCGGCCGAGGAGGCGCTGGAAACCGCCCGCCGGATCGGCTATCCGGTGATCGTCAAGGCGGCTGCCGGCGGCGGTGGCCGTGGCATGCGGGTGGTGTACCAGGACGGCGAACTGGTCTCGACCGTGAACAACCTCTACGGCGAGGCGCAGACGCTGTTCGGCGACGCCCGGCTCTACGTCGAGCGCTACGTCGCCTCCACCCGGCACATCGAGGTGCAGATCCTCTGCGATTCCTACGGAAACGGCGTCCACCTGGGCGTCCGGGACTGTTCGGTGCAGCGCCGGCATCAGAAGTTGCTGGAGGAGAGCCCGGCGCCGCGGCTGTCGCAGTCGGTGATCGACCGGATGGGTGCGGCGTCGGTGGCCGGTGCCAGGGCGATCGGTTACGTGGGTGCCGGCACGTTCGAGTTCCTGGTGGACGGCACCGACGACTTCTTCTTCATGGAGGCCAACTGCCGGATCCAGGTCGAGCACCCGGTGACCGAGATGGTGACCGGCATCGACCTCGGCCAGGAGCAGCTGCGGATCGCCGCCGGCGGCCGGCTCGGTATCGAGCAGGCCGATGTGGTCAACCGCGGCGCGGCGATCGAATGCCGGATCAACGTGGAGGACCCGGACCGCGGGTTCGCCCCGGCGCCGGGCCGGATCGAGATCTTCGAGGTGCCGAGCGGGCCGTTCGTCCGGGTGGACACGCACGGCTATCCCGGCTACCGGATGCCCGCGATCTACGACCCGCTGCTGGCCAAGATCATCACCTGGGCACCGGACCGGGACCAGGCGATCGCCCGGATGCAGCGGGCGCTGACCGAGTTCCGGGCGACCGGACCGGGCATCCGGACCACGGCCGGGTTCCTGCTCGGGGTGCTCGACAGCGCGGAGTTCCGGTCCGGCACCCATGACACCGGACTGGTCGGCCGGTTGCTGGACGAGCCGGCGGCGGCCGGCGGTACCCCGGTGGCGGGCGGTACCGCGGTGGCCGGCGGTACCGCGGTGGCGGGCGGTACCACGGTGGCCGGCGGTGGCAGTACCCCGGCGACGGCCGCCATCCAGCGGGCGCCGGCACCGCTGGGCAGTTGACCGCGGGCGCCCGACGGCGCCCGGCACACGGATAGGGCGGCGCCCTTACGGCGCCCGGCACACGGATATCGCGGGCGCTCGACAGCGCCCGGCACATGGATGGGAGAGCACATGTCGGAGCAACACGGCCGGGTGGCCCTGGTCACCGGCGCAACCAGCGGGATCGGCTGGGCGATTGCGAAAACCCTTGCCGCGCAAGGGCATCGGGTATTCATCTGCGCGCGTAACGCGGAGAACGTGCAGGCCAGCGTCAAGCAGTTGCTGGAGGACGGCTACCAGGCCGACGGCATCGCCTGCGACGTGACGTCGCCGGCGGAGATCCAGGCCTGCGTACAGGCCGCGGTGGACCGGTTCGGGCCGATCGACGTGCTGGTCAACAACGCCGGCCGGGGCGGCGGCGGGATCACCGCCGACATCGGCGACCAACTCTGGTTCGACGTCATCAACACCAACCTCAACAGCGTGTTCCTGATGACCCGCGAGGTGCTCAACGCCGGCGGCATGCGGGCCAAGGACCGCGGCCGGATCATCAACATCGCCTCGACCGCCGGCAAGCAGGGCGTCGTGTTCGGGGCGCCGTACTCGGCCTCCAAGCACGGCGTGGTCGGCTTCACCAAGGCACTCGGCAACGAGCTCGCACCGACCGGGATCACCGTGAACGCGGTCTGCCCCGGTTACGTCGAAACCCCGATGGCACAAGGGATCCGGCAGCGCTACGCCGACTTCTACCAGACCACCGAGGACGCGATCCTGACCAAGTTCCAGGCCAAGATCCCACTCGGCCGCTACTCCACCCCGGACGAGGTGGCCGGCCTGGTCGGCTACCTGGCCACCGACGTGGCCGCCTCCATCACCGCGCAGGCGATCAACGTCTGCGGCGGCCTCGGCAACTTCTGAGTTCGTACACCCATTCCTGTCACCGTCTAGCGAAGGGCTTCACATCATGCAGGAAACCGGCTCCCGTGAGGTGGAGCACCAGATCACCGTCAATGCCCCGGCCGCCGAGATCTACCGCCTGATCGCGGAGGTGGAGAACTGGCCCCTGCTGTTCCCGCCGACCATCTTCGTCGACCGGGTGGATCTCACCGAATCCTCCGAGCGGATCCGGATTTGGGCGACCGCCAACGGCGAGGTGAAGAACTGGACGTCGCGCCGGGTGCTCGACGAGGAGCAGCGGCGGATCGAGTTCCGTGCCGAGGTGTTCAAGCCACCGGTGGCCTCGATGGGCGGCACCTGGTTGATCGAGCCGGCCGGCGAGGGCCAGTCACTGGTCCGGCTGCTGCACGACTACCGGGCCGTGGACGACGATCCGGCCGGCCTGCGCTGGATCGAGCAGGCGGTCGACCGCAACAGCAAGTCCGAACTGGCCGCGCTGAAGGCCAATGTGGAACTGGCCAACGGGGCGGACGAGCTGAGGTTCTCCTTCGCCGACACCGTGCAGATCCAGGGATCGGCCAAGGACGTCTACGACTTCCTGAACGAGGCGCAGCTCTGGCGGGAGCGGCTGCCGCATGTGCAGCGGGTGGTGCTCACCGAGGACGCGCCGGGCCTGCAGACGCTGGAGATGGACACCCGGACCAAGGACGGCGGGGTGCACACCACCAAGTCGGTCCGGGTCTGCTTCCCGCATCACAAGATCGTCTACAAGCAGATCACGCTGCCGGCGCTGATGACCCTGCACACCGGCTGCTGGACGGTGGCCGAGGAGCCCTCGGGGGAGTTGTCGGTGACCTCGCAGCACACCGTGGTGATCAACCCCGCCAACCTTTCGATCCTCGGCCCGGACACCACCGTCGCCGACGCCCGGGCCTTCGTG
>DASUAC010000031.1:0-6144 GCA_035763985.1 Jatrophihabitans sp.
CAGTACGGCCGGGCTGACCGAGCAGGACCTCGACGAGTTGCGCCGGTCGCTGGCCGACGGCAAACGGCCCCGGGTACGGCTGTCCGGGCCACACTTCCCGGTCGGCGCCGCCGGCACGGTGGTACGGATCGGCACCCCGGAGAGTGACGGCGCGGACTTCGTCCGGGTGCGGGTCAAGGTCAACGGCATGACCGACGAACTCGCCTTCGCGCCCGGCGAGCTGAGCCTGCGGCAAGCCGGCGGCCGGGTGGCCAAGGCCGACGGACGAGCCGGCAAGGCACCGGCGAAGACCACGAGCCGGCCGGCCCGGGCGGCAACTCGGGCCTCGACGGCGAGCCTGGCCGCGGCGGATCAACCTCCGTCTGCGGGCCGGTCGGCTGCGGCCGACGGCGAGCCCGCCCGCAGCGAACCTGCCGGCTCCGAACCGACCGGCAGCCAGGCCGCGGGCTCGGGCCCGGCGCGCGGCGAGGCCGCCAAGGCGACTCCGGTACGGCGCAAGCCGGCTGGGCCGTCCGTCGCCCGGCAGCAGCCGGCCAAGGCGACCGCGGCAGGTGGACCGGCTCCGGCCGGCGTGCGCGAGCCGGTCAAACCGGCCGGCCGGCGACGCAAGCCGGCCGCGGTGAAGGTCGCCTTCACGATCAGTTCCTCCGGAGCCAGCTGGACGCTCAGCGCGACCCGGGGCAACAAGAGCCTGGTACGCACCGTCGCGTTGCCGCCCGGCGTGGTGACCGCGGTGTCCGAGCTGCTGGACCAGCCGGCGCTGTCGGAGTCGGTGAGCGAGATCAACGACGCGGCGCTGTCCGAGGCCCGAATGCGGGCCGAGCAGCTGCGCGCCGAACTGGATCAGCTGGAGGCGGTGCTGGCCACCCACCGGCGTCCGTAGCGATTCGAGGCAGCCGGGGCGGGAACTCGATCAGCCGGCCGGTCGTTGGCATGGCGAGTCGATCGTGCACCGGTCGTTCGGGGAACGAAGCGATCGGGCATGAATCGACGGGCACGCTGGATCCCAGCCACAATGCGGGGCTGGTCGGCGTGGCCACCGCACGAGAAGCGCCTTTTGCGGTAGAAGTGTCACCGGCGAGCGCGCCGTGGACCCGACGGTATCCGTCGGGTCTGCTCGCTGAACGACGCCGGCCCCGTGGCATCCCCCCGCCACGGGGCCGGCCTATTCCCCGAGTCAGCCACGGCCTCGATCCAAGACGGCGGCCGGGTCAACTCGCCGCCGGCGCCTCGGTCCGCTCGGTTGCGCCGGTCTCGTCCGGCCGGTCGGCTCGCCGCCGGCGCCTCGGCCCCGCTCAGCTCGCCGCCGGCGCCTCGCCGCTGGCCGCTCAGCTCGCCGCCGGCGCCTCGGCTCGCTCGCCACCGCGGGCCCGCAGCTGCCGCAGCTTGGCCGGGCCGAGCGAGGCGGCCGCGGCGAGCGCGCACACCAGGTCGGCGACGGTCATCATCAGCCGGGACACCAGCGCCACCGCGAACGCGGCGTCATGGGACAGCGTGCCGGCCAGCAGCGCGGTCAGCACCAGCTCCCGCACGCCGCCGCCGGCCGGTGCCAGCACGAACAGGAAGCCGCAGATCCAGGCAAGCGTGTAACCGCCCACGCTGAGCAGCAGCAGATGCCAGGTCAGCGGCGGGTGCAGGTCGCGGGCCAGCGCCAGGATGTGCACGCCGAAGCAGGCCCACATGGCCAGCGCCCAGCCGAACGCGGTGAAGATCGCCCGCGGGCGCATCCGCGGCGCGTGCTGCTGGCGCAGCAGCCGCAGGCCGGTCCCGATCAGCCGGTTCAGCACCGGTGGCAGCAGCAGCGCCAGTCCGGCCAGCAAGGCCAGCACCGCCAGCCAGATCGGCACCAGGTCGGTCACCCAGGGCAGGCAGGCCGCGCTGACCAGCGCCGCCGAGGTGGTATAGAGCAGGTAGATGAACAGCAGGGTCAGCACCGAGGTGGCGCGGGGCACACCCGCATCGGCGCCGAGCTCCATCTGCACCACCACCGGCCAGATCGAGCCGGGCACGTACTTGCCGAGCTGGCCGAGGAAGAAGATCCGGCCGGCCGGCACCAGGCCGAGCGGCGAACCCAGGCCGGCCACGGTGACCTGCCAGGTCTTGAGCATCGCGTACATGCCGGCCAGCACCGCCAGCGAGCTGATCGCCAGCCCGGCCGTCGTCAGCTCACCGAACCGGGGCGCCACCCGATGCCACTGGTCGACGATCGCGTAACTGAGCAGGCCGACCGCCACCAGCGCGAAGGCCAGCCGCAGCCACCGGGAACTCGTGATGCGGCGCACTGGCCCGGCTGCCTCCGATCGCTTGGCGCCGGCCTCGTCCGGCCCGATCCGGGTCCGGGCGGCGGCCGGTCGAACTGAGCCTAGCCGCTGGCTGACCGGTCGCCGCCCGGCCAACGGCTAAGCTGGCCCGGACCGCTGGCGAGCAGCGACGAAGGGCGATCGATGAAGACCGAGGCCTACGAGCAGTACCGCTCCGAGGCGACCAACTGGTTGAAGGCGGCGCGGCTGCGGCTGCTGGACACCGTCCTGGCCAAGCACGCCGGCTCCGCGGGGCAGTTGCGGATCCTGGAGATCGGCGCCGGAGTCGGCCAGAACGTCGAGGTACTGCGCCGCTACGGCACGGTGGACGTGCTGGAGATCGACCCGCTCGGCCTGCAGGCGCTGCGCGAGGTGGCCGGCATCAACCGGATCTATGACCAGCCGATCCCGACCGAGCTGGACGGCAGCTACGACGTCATCATCGCCTTCGACGTACTCGAGCACCTACCGGACGACCGGGTGGCGACCAGGTGGGTGGCCGAGCACCTGAATCCCGGCGGCCACTTCATCGCCACCGTGCCGGCCTACCAGTGGATGTTCTCCGACCACGACGTGGCCCTCAAGCACTTCCGCCGCTACACCCGGCGCCGGCTGGTGGCCGCGCTGCCGCCGGAGCTGCCGGCCCAGCAGGCCGGTTACTTCGTCTGCCTGCTCTTCCCGCTGGCGGCGGCGCTGCGGCTGGCCGGAAAGCTGGCCAAGCGGGTCCGCCGGTCCGGCAACGCCGAGACCGAGGCGGTACGCAAGCAGTCCTCCGCGGTGCCGGCCGTGGTCGACCGGCTGTTCCTGGTCGAGCTGTCCGGCGAGGTGAAGGTGATCGGCGCCGGTCGGGCACTGCCGTTCGGCCTGAGCGTGTTCTGCGTGGCGCGCAAGCGCTGAGGCGCTATTCGACCAGGACGAAGGACAGCGTTCCGGTGCCGTAGCCCGGCAGCGTGACCTGCAGATCCAGCCGGTTTCCGAGTGCCTTGCTGTGCGCCGCCGCATCGGCCGGCGCCTCGGCCCACGGATAGCTGGCGTAGAGCCGCTGGCGGGTGCCGGAGTGTTCGTTCAGCACGGCGGTCAGCACGTTGAGCACCTCAGCGACGTTCTCGCTCAGGTCCTCCGGCAGCGCGCGGTCGTCGATCGCCGCCTCGGCGATGCCCGGCGGCAGCAGCGCCAGCGAACTGCCCAGGTAGGCAGCCAACGGCAGGTCCAGGGTGATCACCGCCGTCATCCGGCCCCGCTCGCAGGCGTACAGCCCGAGCATCGCGGTGGCGGTCACCGGCGGCGGGCACACCACCGCGTCCACGTCCCGGCCGAGCAGTCGCTCGAGCAGTTCCCGGACCGCCATGCTGGACGGCAGCGCGCCGATCACCGCCGGCGCTTCCGGATCCTCGGCAGGTTCCTGATCCTGCTCGGGCACCCCGTCGAGCGCCTGCCGGAAGGATTCCGCGGTGAACGGCTTGGCGATCAGTTCGAACGCGCCGGCGGCGGTGGCCACCGCCCGCATCTGCTCGGAACCCTCCGAGCTGACGAAGCAGAACGGCGTGTCATAGCCGCGCGAACGCAGCGTGCGCAACAGGTCGATGCCGGTCAGCTCCGGCATGTTCCAGTCCGCCAGCACCAGGTCGGGCTCGCGTTCGAGCACCATGGCCAGCGCCTGCGCGCCGTCGGCGGCCTGCTCGATCCGCCAGTCGTACCAGCCGGCCTGCCGCAGGGTGCGGATGATGATCTGACGCATCACCCGGCTGTCGTCCACCACCAGCACTCTCATGCGCTCACCGCGCTCTGCGCGCAGCGCTCATCGCCGATCAGCGCCTTCGGTACCCGCAGCCGGCAGGTGGTGCCACGGCCCGGCTCGGAGTCGATCTCGACGCTGCCGCCGACCCCCTCCACATTGGTCTTGACCACGTCCATGCCGACGCCCCGGCCGGAAACCCGGGTGACCGCGGGCGCGGTGGACAGGCCCGGCCGGAACACCAGTTGGCGCAGCTCCCCCACCGACATCGCGGCCAGCTGGTCGCTGGTGACCAGGCCGCGTGCCAGCGCTCCGCTGCCCACCGCGCGCAGATCGATGCCGGCCCCGTCGTCGGCGACCTCGACCACCACCTGGCCGGCCGTCGTCGTCCGGGCGTGCAACCGCAGCGTGCCGTGGGCCGGCTTCCCGGCGGCCAGCCGTTGCTCGGCGGGTTCGATCCCGTGATCCACCGCGTTGCGTACCAGATGGGTCAGCGGGTCCCGGATCGCCTCCAGCACGCCACGGTCCAGCTCGATCTCGCTGCCGGCCATCTGCAGCCGTACCTGCTTGCCGCACTGGTCGCCGAGCACCCGGACCAGCCGGGGGAACCGCGACCAGACCAGCTCCACCGGCTGCATCCGGCTTCGCCGCACGGCGGCCCGAAGGTCGGCGGCGATCCGGTCGAGCCGGCCGGCCGAGGCCAGCAGCCCGGCATCGGCCAGCCGTTCGGCATGGGCGGTGAACTCATCGCCGGCGCCGGCCAGCTCACCGGCCAGCCGCAACAGGGTGTCCAGCTCGGACGCGGCAACCCGGATCGACGGCTCGCCGACCCGATCCAGGGCGTCGGCCGGGACGAACTCGCCGGCCTCGGCCGGTGGGGTGGACGGCAGCCGCTCGGCTTCGGAACGCTCGGTTTCGACCCGCTCGGTTTCGGACCGCTCGGCTTCGACCCACCCGGTTTCGACCCGCTCGGTTTCGACCCGCTCGGTTTCGACCCGCTCGGCTTCGACCCGCTCGGCGGCCGCGGCTCGGACCGCGGCCAGCACCCGGCCGACGTCCGGCCCGGCGTCATCGCCGGTGGCCGCGATCCGGGCCAGCAGCAGCCGGATGGCGGCGACGAGTTCGTGCAGCAACCGCGCCACCGCCGGGGTGAGCGCCAGCTCGCGGTCCCGCAGCCGGACCAGCAACGTCTCGCCGGCGTGGGCCAGCTCCTCCAGCCGGTGCAGGGCCAGGCAGCCGCTGGTGCCCTTGACGGTGTGCAGGGTCCGGAACAGGTTGGCCAGCAAATGCGGCGAGCCGGGATCGCGGGTGAGCGCGAGCAGGTCGCGGTCCAGCCGGTCCAGGTTCTCGGCACCCTCGGAGAGGAACTCGCGGACGATCGCGTCCATCGCGGCTCCCTCCTGACAGATACTGCCCCTATGCCATCGGCGTCTCTCGATAGGTGTTAAGTGCTTTTGCTAGGTGATGCGGGCAATAGCCGATGAATCGCCGGTCCGCACCGGTCAGGATCGGGCGGTCGACAGCTGGTCGAAGCAGTAGTACGCCGCCAGCAGCGCGTGCACCACCAGCGTCAACACGGCGCTGACGAAGGACAACCCGATCGTGACGAGGTAGAACACGCCGCCGATGCTGAACCGGCGCAGCGTCTGCCGGACGGTGGCGCGATCCAGCGGGGTGTGCAGCAACCGGGCGTCCCGGGTGATCGCCAGGAACAGCAGGGTGAACGCGATCGACATGGCCAGCATGGTGGCGCTGTAGATCGCCGCGGCGACGTGCGAGTCGCCGGTCGCGGTCAGGTACTCGGCCAACAGCCGGGTCGGGAACGGGATTACCGACACGGTGAGCAGCAGGAACAGGTTGGCGAAGAGCACCAGCCGATCCGCCTGCCGGACCAGCCCGCACAGCATGTGATGGTTGACCCAGATGATGCCGATGACCGCGAAGCTGACCAGGTACGCGAAGTACGACGGCCATCCGGCGCCGAGCGCGTGCAGCAGCGACCGGCCCGCCAGTTCGTCCCGGGGCGGCACCGCCAGATCCAGCACCAGCAGGGTGATCGCGATCGCGAACACCCCGTCGCTGAACGCCTCCAGCCGGCCGGTCCCCGCC
>DASUAC010000032.1:0-3448 GCA_035763985.1 Jatrophihabitans sp.
GATCCGTCCGTCCGGGCCGCACAACGTGGCCAACGCGCTGGCCGCCGCCGCGCTGGCCGGCACCGTGGGGGTGCCCGACGAGGCGGTGGTCG
Source organism: Jatrophihabitans sp. (assembly GCA_035763985.1). GTDB lineage: Bacteria > Actinomycetota > Actinomycetes > Mycobacteriales > Jatrophihabitantaceae > Jatrophihabitans_A. Next base: position 93 of record DASUAC010000032.1, read on the forward strand.
CCGGGCTGCGGGCGTTCGTACCGGATCCGCATCGCAACCAGCTGGTGGCCGAGTTGGCAGGCGTCTCCTACGTCGACGACTCCAAGGCGACCAACCCGCATGCCGCGGCGGCGTCGCTGGCGGCCTACCGGCGGGTGGTGTGGATCGCCGGGGGACAGCTGAAGGGCGCGGACGTCGAGCCGCTGGTGGCCGAGCACGCCGGCCGGCTCGCCGGCGCGGTGCTGCTCGGGGTGGACCGTGCTGCGATCTCGGCGGCACTTTCCCGACACGCGCCGGACCTCCCGGTGATCGAGGTGGCCAGGACCGACGATGGAGCGATGCAGGAGACCGTGGCCGCCGCCACGTCACTGGCGCATGCCGGGGACGTGGTGCTGCTGGCGCCGGCCGCGGCCTCGAAGGACATGTTCGTCAGCTATCAGGCCCGCGGGCTGGCGTTCCAGGCGGCGGTGCGGGCGCTCGGGTAGCTCATGGCCGCAGAACAACTGATCGACAACCGGGTGTTGCGCGCTCCCCGGCGGTACCTGGAGACCCCGTACGCATCGCTGCAGCTGCTGCTCGCGGCCGGCTGCGGGCTGCTGTTCCTCGGCGTGCTGATGGCCGCGTCCACCACCATCTCGGCCTCCATCCACACCACCGGCGCCGCGCCCTGGACCCAGTTGATCAAGGAGGGCGAGTTCATCCTGCTCGGCCTGCCGGTGTTCTGGCTCGCCGTCCGGATGCCGCCGTCGGCGTACCGGCGGCTGACCTACCCGGCGCTGGCGCTGGCCGTCTGCGCGCTGCTCGGGGTGCTGCTGCCGGGCGTCGGGGTCACCATCAACGACGCCCGGCGCTGGATCCAGCTCGGGCCGCTGACCATCCAGCCGTCCGAGTTCGCCAAGTTGGCGGTCCTGCTCTGGGGCGCGGATCTGCTGGCACGCAAGGAAAGCCTGCGCAGCCTGACCCGGGTCCGGCACGTGCTGGTGCCGCTGGTGCCGGGGTTCGCGGCCATCGTGGCGCTGGTGATGGCCGAGCCGGATCTGGGCACCTCGCTGTGCTTCCTGCTGATCCTGCTCGGGCTGCTCTGGATGGTCGGCCTGCCGCTGCGCTACTTCGCCGGCCTGCTGGTGGTGGCGGCCGGCGCGGTGTCGCTGCTGATCCTGCTGGAGCCCTGGCGGGTGCAGCGGATCACCACGTTCCTGCATCCCAACGTGGACCCGAGCAATACCGGCTACCACACCATGCAGGGGCTGTACGCGCTGTCCAGCGGCGGCTTGTTCGGAGTCGGCCTGGGTCAGGGCACCTCCAAGTACGGCTGGGTGCCCAACGCCAACACCGACTACGTCTTCGCGGTGGTGGGGGAGGAACTCGGCCTGCTCGGCTGCGCGGTGGTGCTCACCCTGTTCGCACTGTTCACCTACGCCTCGATGCGGATCGCGCTGCGCAGCCGGGATCCGTTCGTCCGGCTGGTGGCCAGCGGCGCGGCGATCTGGATCGCCGGGCAGGCGCTGATCAACATCGGCTACGTCACCGCGCTGTTGCCGGTCACCGGCATCCCGTTGCCGTTCATCTCCGACGGCGGCACCTCGCTGCTGCTGACCTGTGCGGTGCTCGGCATGCTGGCCTCCTTCGCCCGGCACGAGCCGGCCGCGGTGCTCGCCGCCCAGCGGGCCGGCGCGGCCGGTCGTACCGCGCGCTGGGTACGGGCGCTGCGGCTGGGCACGCCGCAACCCGTCGGGTCCGCCGCGCCGCGTCGCCCCCGGCCGTCCGGCACCGACCCGGCTCCCGCCGCCGCCGGCGGCAAGGCCCCGGCCGCGGCCGGCCGGCAAGGCAACGTCCAGGCGGGCAAGGCACTAACAGCCAAGGCGCAACCGGGCAAGGCCCAGGCGGGCAAGTCCCAAGCCGGCAAGCCCCAAGGCAAGGCCTCAACCGGCCGCTCCGGCCCGTACCGGCGAGGTGCATGAGGATGGCGCGCATCGTCTTCGCCGGTGGGCATTCGGCCGGCCACATCGAACCGGCCATGAACGTGGCCGACGCGGTCCGGCGACTGGCCCCGGACGCCAGCATCACCGTGGTCGGTACCCGGCGCGGGCTGGACGCCACGCTGGTCCCGGAGCGTGGCTATCCACTGGAGCTGATTCCGCCGGTTCCGTTGCCGCGCAAGCTCAATCTCGATCTGGTCCGGACGCCGGACCGGCTGGTCGCGGCGACCCGGGCGGCCGGCGGGGTGCTGCAGCGGCTGCGGGCCGAGGTGGTGGTGGGCTTCGGCAGCTACGTCGCACTGCCCAGCTACCTGGCCGCCCGGCGGCTCGGCATCCCGATCGTGGTGCACGAGGCAAACGCGCGCGCCGGCATCGCGAACCGGATCGCCGCGCTGCTCACCCGGGAGGTGTTCACCGCCTCGAAGTCGGTCCGGCTGGCCCACGGCACCCCGGTCGGCATGCCGTTGCGGCCGGCCATCCTGGAGCTGGACCGAGCCGCCGCCGGGCCGGCCGCCCGGGCCGGGTTCGGCCTGCGCCCGGAGCTGCCCACCCTGCTGGTCACCGGTGGCTCGCAGGGCGCGGTGCGGATCAACCGGGCGGTGCTCGGGGCCCAGCGCGAACTGGCCGAGTCCGGCGTGCAGGTGCTGCACATCCCCGGCCCGAAGAACCCGGTCAGCCCGCCGGAGCGCGGACCCGACGAGCCGCCGTACCAGGTGCTGCCGTACCTGTCGGACATGGCCGCCGGGTACGCCGCCGCCGACTTCGTGCTCTGCCGGTCCGGTGCCATGACGGTGGCCGAGCTGACCGCGGTCGGCCTGCCGGCCTGCTACGTACCGCTGCCGCTGCGCGGCGGTGAGCAGGGGCTGAACGCGCGTCCGGTGGTGGCCGCCGGCGGCGGGCTGCTGGTGCCGGACGCGGAGCTGACCGCGGACTGGATCTCGGCCACCGTGCTGCCGCTGTTGCGCGACCGGCAGCGGCTGGCCGAGATGGCGGCGGCGGCCCGCCGGGCGGCCAGCCGCGATGCCGCCGAGATCATGGCCCGCCGCATCCTGCAGCTGGCCGGCGGTCCGGTATGACCGATCAGCCGGCAGACATCGGACAGCCGGACGCCGTACCCGATCAGTCGGCCGATGCCGCGCACCGGCACCAGTCCAGCTATGCCCGGCCGGCCGGCTGGGAGCCGCCGGGTGCCGCGCTGGTCTCCTCGGCGGCCACCGAGCAGATCCCGGAGCCCGGCCGGCTCGGCCGGCTGCACCTGATGGGCATCGCCGGTTCCGGGATGAGCGCGCTGGCCAGGCTGTTGCTGGCCCGCGGCTACCGGGTGACCGGCTGCGAGGGACGGGAGTCGGCGACCGTAGCGGATTTGCGTGCGCTGGGCGCGGAGATCTCGATCGGTCA